>NZ_DJHW01000017.1:0-13501 GCF_002433295.1 Pseudoalteromonas sp. UBA6610
TTCACACACAATATAAAGATTCTTTTAAGCGAGGCTAACTTTTATGCCTCAAGCTTATGACTAGAGCCTTGCTCTGTGTCTATGGTTAAACTTTAGAGTGTTAGCTCCAATTTGACAAACGAGAAAAATAAACCTAATAGGTGAAAAAAACTAAACTATAGACCTTGGTCTAATACATTAAGCTTGCGTTTATTTAAAACAGAGGTTGGACAATAAATACACAGGTACAAAAAAAGCGCCATAAGGCGCTTTTTGTCATTAAGCTACGGCTTAAATAATTTGGTTTTCTTTCCAGGCTTGCTCTTTAGCCATACGCTTTTTACGCTTATCACATGGATCGTCACAATCACAGGCTTTATCAATACCTACCGAGCCTAATCCACCGCAACTACTTGCCATAGATTTTCTTTGCACGATCATACCAACAGCCATAGCTATCACGATTAAAATTAATAAACCAAATGTAAGAAGAAAAAGTGACATTGCTTAGCCCCTATTGATCAGCAATAAATTATGCTCAAACATTGTTGAGCGACCGCTAAATTATACACCCAAAACCCACATAGATGCGAGAGAAGTCTATTTCAAAAAATCGGTTGTAATATGCGTTTAGCACGAATAAAGTTTTAGCTAAACGCTATTATATTACAAATAAGGCTTAAATGCAGTGCTCGCGTAAGTCACAATGCCTTTGTCTGATTTAGCCATTAAGTACACAGGTAAATCGTGCTTTTCAGCGTATGCTTTAGCATTCTCCATTCCCATAACCGTTAATGCGGTTGCTAAGCCATCTGCGGTCATTGCACTAGGATGTAATACAGTAACCGACACTAAGTCATGTTTGATTGGCATGCCTGTTACTGGGTCAATTAAATGAGTGTAAGTTTCGCCATCCATTTTATAAAAAATACGGTAGTCACCTGATGTTGCAATGCCATTCGTACCGGGCGCTAATACACGGTGAACTTTTCGCTCGCCTGGTGGCGCATCTGGCTGCTCTATCGCGATTTTCCAATCTTGGTTATTTGGCTTTTCACCGCCAATGCGCAGCTCCCCACCTATTTCTACCATGTAGTTACTAATATTTTGGCTTTCAAGTAATTGCGCTACTTTATCAATGCCATACCCTTTCGCTGTGGCCGAAAACGACAGCTCTAAACCATCAACTGTTTTAGCAAGGCCCTGCTCAGTAAGATTAAGTTTATCTACACCAATTTTTTCAATCATTGCAGCAAGTGCTTCATCACTTGGGCGCTGAGTTGGTTTTTTATCAGGTCCAAAGCCCCATAAATCTATTAACGGGCCCATCGTAACATCGAGCGTTTTGGTCGACTTACCTAAACGAATCGATTCACTCACCACAGCCCTAAAGTCTTCACTAATTGGCATAACCTGGTTGGCGGGTAATTTATTAAATGTGTTAATTTCAGAATCGGGGATATACGTAGACATAGACTGATTAACCGCTTTCAATTGCGTATCTATTTGCTGCTGTAATTTAGTGGCATCAACGCTTTTATCGTCGGCAAAGTATTTAATATGATAGGTGGTGCCCATCGTTTTGCCTTCTAAAAATACCTCCTGAGGAGTTTTCTCAGCCCCACAGCCAGAGATAAATAGCATTATAGTTAATAAAAAAATACTGATAGCGCCTTGAGAACTGCTTACTCTGTTCATTAAATTAGCCCATGTAAAATAAAATAAAAAAGCCCCGTTGCACAATGTGCGACGAGGCCCGTATTTTAACCAAAACTAAGCTGTTTTGATATGGGTGTTAGCCACCGAAGTCATCTAGTAAGATGTTTTCGTCTTCTACACCTAGGTCTTTAAGCATGCCGATAACAGCCGCGTTCATCATTGGAGGACCACACATGTAGAACTCACAATCTTCTGGCGCTTCATGATCTTTCAAGTAGTTTTCATAAAGTACGTTATGGATAAAGCCTGTGTAACCTTCCCAGTTATCTTCTGGTTGTGGATCAGACAATGCGGTATGCCATACAAAGTTATCGTTTTCAGCTGCTAAGCCGTCGAAATCTTCAACATAGAACATTTCACGCTCAGAACGCGCACCATACCAGAAACTAATCTTACGCTTAGAGTTTAAACGCTTAAGTTGGTCAAAAATATGTGAACGCATTGGTGCCATACCTGCACCACCACCTACGAATACCATTTCAGCGTCGGTGTCTTTAGCGAAGAACTCACCAAATGGACCTGAAATAGTTACCTTGTCGCCTGCTTTAAGTGACCAAATGTACGATGACATTTTACCACATGGTAGGCTTAGGTTTCTTGGCGGCGGCGTAGCAATACGCACGTTAAGCATGATAATGCCTTCTTCTTCTGGGTAGTTAGCCATTGAGTATGCACGAATTGTTTCGTCGTCTACTTTTGACTCCAGGTCGAAGAAACCAAAGTGATTCCAGTCGCCACGATACTCTTCAGGAATATCGAAATCTGCGTATTTAACATGGTGAGCAGGCGCTTCGATTTGGATGTAACCACCCGCACGGAAAGGCACTGATTCGCCATCTGGAATTTGTAGCTTAAGCTCTTTAATGAACGTTGCTTTGTTATCGTTAGAGATAACTTCACAATCCCATTTTTTAACACCGAAAATTGACTCTTCAAGTTCAATTTCCATGTCGTTTTTAACATTTACCTGACACGCTAAACGACAGCCTTCACGGGCTTCACCTTTAGAAATGTGATCAAGTTCTGTTGGTAAGATATCGCCACCACCTTCTTTAATGTGTACACGACACTGACCACAAGAGCCACCGCCACCACATGCAGATGATACGAAAATACCTGATTCAGATAGCGCGCCTAAAAGCTTGCTACCTGCTGATGTTTTAATGGCTTTGTCTGGATCGCCATTAATACCGATGATGATGTCACCGCTTGCAACTAACTTAGATTTAGCACCAATGATAACTAAAACTAGTAGTACAACGATAGCGATGAAAACACCAACGCCTAAGAAAATCTCATAACTCATGATTTATCCTCGCTACCTTTACAGTGAAATACCAGAGAATGACATAAAGCCAAGACCCATTAAACCAACAGTGATGAAGGTAATACCTAAACCACGTAGGCCGTCTGGCACGTCTGAATATTTCATTTTCTCACGGATACCTGCAAGTAATGTAATTGCAAGCGCCCAACCAACACCAGCGCCAACACCATAAACAACAGACTCGCCGAAGTTATAGTTACGCTCAACCATGAATGATACCGCACCAAAAATCGCACAGTTAACTGTGATTAGTGGTAAGAAGATACCTAATGCGTTGTAAAGTGCAGGGAAAAACTTATCTAATGCCATTTCCAAAATTTGCACAAGTGCTGCAATAACACCAATGAACGTTAAGAAACGTAAAAAGCTAAGGTCTGCTTCAGGGTAACCAAGCCACTCTAATGCACCCGGTGCAAGTACGGCATGGTAAACCAAGTTATTTACTGGTACAGAAATACCCAGTACCACAATAACGGCTACACCTAGGCCAATTGATGTAGTTACTTTTTTAGATACTGCTAAGAAAGTACACATACCTAGGAAGAAAGCTAAAGCTAAGTTTTCAATAAAAACCGCTTTTACAAATAAACTAATATAATGTTCCACTGCTTGCCCCTTACGCTTTAGCTTCTACTTGGTCTTTCTTATAAGTACGAAGTACCCATATGAATAAACCAATGATGAAGAATGCACTCGGTGGTAAAATCAATAGACCCATAGGTTGATACCAACCACCATCTTGTACTAATGGGATAATATCAACACCGAATAGTGTTCCCTTACCAAATAGCTCACGAATGAAACCAACAGTAAGTAATACCACTGAGTAGCCTAAGCCATTACCAATACCATCTAAAAATGACATAAGTGGCGGCGACTTCATTGCGTACGCTTCAGCACGACCCATTACAATACAGTTAGTAATGATTAGGCCAACGAATACAGAAAGCTCTTTCGCCGTAGCGTAAGAGAATGCTTGTAATACTTGGTCTACAACAATTACTAGTGAAGCAATGATCGTCATCTGTACGATAATACGTACTGATGAAGGTATGTGATTACGAATGCTTGAAATGAACAAGCTAGAAAACGCCGTTACTAATGTCAAAGCAATTGACATGATTAAGGCATTTTTTAAGCTAGACGTTACCGCCAGAGCAGAACAAATACCAAGTACTTGTAATGCGATTGGGTTGTTAGCTAAAACCGGACCAAATAGGACCGACTTCATTTCTTTAGTATCAGCCATTATTTCAACGCTCCTTCACGTACCTTCGCAAGGAAAGGACCAAAGCCGTTTTCACCAGTCCAAAAGTCAACTGTGTGATCAACACCATTAGAAGTTAGTGTAGCACCTGATAAACCATCAATTTGATGTTCGTTGCTAGCACCGCTTTTCATAATGTTAATAGGTAACTCTTTACCTTGCCATTTAGCTGTCCATTGTGGGTTTTGAATTTCGCCACCCAGGCCCGGTGTTTCGCTATGCTTGTAAAAGTTGATGTTTTTAACTGTTTCGCCATCGCTTTCAAGCGCTAAGAAACCATACATTACACCCCAAAGGCCGTAACCTTGGATAGGTAAAATGATTGCATCTGTAGAACCATCTTCTTTTTTAGAGATGTAAACAGGTGAGTTTTTAGTCATACGCTGAATACCAGCGATGTCCTTAATCCCTTCTGCTTTAAGTGCAAAACTTCTTTGTTGGTCGAATTTCGATTTTTCGAAATCAAATGAGTTTGGATCAGCATCTTCAACAAATTCGCCAGTGTCCATATCAACAACACGTGCTTCGATTTTGCCATCGAATGTGTCAGATACAGAGTTTGCGATTTCAATATCAGCTGCTGCTAAGATATTACGTTGAATATCTTGAGTTTTATTAGCTTGCTGTAAAGGACGAAGCTGTACAGAAGCAAACGATACAATAATTGCACACACTAAACATAGTGCTACAACAACCGTTAACGTTTTGCCGATTGATTCGTTATTACTAGACATTACGTGCCAACCTCCGCTTGATATTAGCTTGCACTACAAAGTGATCGAACAGTGGAGCAAATAAGTTAGCAAATAAGATTGCTAGCATCATGCCTTCTGGGAAAGCAGGGTTTACTACACGGATCATAACTACCATAAAGCCAATAAGCGCGCCGTATGCGAACTTACCTTTATCGGTAAATGCAGCTGATACAGGGTCAGTAGCCATAAAGAACATACCAAACGCAAAACCACCCAGTACTAAATGCCAATGCCAAGGCATTGCAAATACAGGGTTGCTCTCAGAGCCAACCGCATTTAATAAGAATGCAGTTGCCACCATACCTAGGAATACACCTAGTACAATGCGCCAAGAAGCGATGCGAACGTAAATTAAGAATAAGCCACCAATAAGCACAGCAAGCGTAGATGTCTCACCTACAGAACCTTGAATGAAACCGTAAAACGCATTCCACCATAGCTCCATGTTGCTGTAATCAAGAGTGCCTACAAACGCTTGACCTAGCATAGTTGCACCAGAGAACGAGTCTACTGCAGTCCATACTGTGTCACCTGAGATTTGTGCAGGGTATGCGAAGAATAAGAACGCACGGCCCGCTAATGCAGGGTTTAAGAAGTTACGGCCTGTACCACCAAAGATTTCTTTAGCAATAACAACACCAAACGTAATACCTAATGCCACTTGCCATAAAGGAATAGTCGCAGGCAAAATAAGTGCAAATAATACAGAGGTTACGAAGAAACCTTCGTTAACTTCATGCTTACGCACAGAAGCAAATAGTACTTCCCAAAAACCACCTACTGCAAAAGTAACGGCGTATATTGGTAAGAAGAAACATGCCCCGTAGAACATTTTAGCGCCCCAGCCCGACTCAGCGGTTAATTCACCACCAAATAACTGGAACAAGCCAACCTGCCAAGAGTTTGCTAGTTCAAAACCTTGTGCTAAAGCACCCGCGGCCTGATGACCGATGTTGAACATACCAAAAAACATAGCTGGGAACGTCGCCATCCACACTAAAATCATCATGCGTTTTAGGTCGATATTATCGCGAACGTGAGTTGCGCCTTTATTTACATAACCTGGCGTGTAAAAAATAGTCGCGGCTGCTTCATACAGGGCGTACCATTTTTCGTGTTTACCACCTGGTTCAAAATGCGGCTCAATGTCTTCTAAAAATTTCTTTAAACCCATCTCTTAGCCTTCCTTCTCGATCGTTGTTAAGCAATCGCGTAGGATAGAACCATACTCGTATTTGCCCGGACAAACGAAGGTACATAACGCTAAATCTTCTTCATCAAGTTCAAGCGCACCTAATGAAATTGCACTGTCTAAGTCACGTGAAATTAAGTCACGTAATAATAGGGTTGGCAAAATATCTAGCGGCATTACGCGCTCGTAGCTACCAATTGGTACCATGGCACGTTTTGAACCACCTGTAGACGTTGTCATTTTAAATAAACGACTCGGTGCAAGGTGAGAAAGGAATGTACGCGTTACAGAGAATTTATCACTACCTGGTGCAATCCAACCAAACAGCTCTTTTTCGCGACCTTCAAGTAAAACAGATACTTGAACGTGGTAGCGACCTAAGAATGCATGAGGACCTGAAGAAATAGCGCCAGATAAAACAGAACCAGAAATAACACGGTTATCACCGTCTTCTAATTCGCCTGCCACTAAATCATCTAATGAAGCACCTAGTTGTGTTTTCACTAAACGAGGGTTTTTAACGCGAGGACCTGCAAGCGAAATAACACGGTCTGTGTTGATTTCACCAGTAAGGAATAAGTGACCATACGCGATAACGTCTTGGTAACCAATATGCCAAACTTGTTTATTAACAGATACTGCATCAAGGTGATGAATATGAGTACCAACTAAGCCTGCTGGATGCACGCCACCGAACTCATGTACTTCTACTTGAGCGATAGACGAGCTAGGAACTTGACTGCCAGCTTGCTTACATACAAATACTTTGCCATCGGTCAAACGCGAAACAACAGCAAGACCCGCTTCAAATGCAGCTGCATTTTCGGCAATAATTACTGCAGGATCTGCAGCAAGAGGGTTTGTGTCGATAGCGGTTACAAATATAGAGCTAGGATTTGCATCCAACGCAGCTATTTTGCTAAATGGGCGAGCACGAAGTGCTGTCCATTGACCTGACTGAACAAGTACTTCTTTGGCTTTTTCACGCGATAAGCTTGCAAGCTCATCTGCATTGAAAGAGTCAAAGGTGATTTGCTCACTGCCGTTTACTTCAATAACAACAGATTGCAGCACACGTTTAGCACCACGATTAATTTCTTTTACTGTACCAGAAGCTGGTGCAGTAAATAGGACGCCTGGGTTCTTTTTGTCTTCAAAAAGTACCTGGCCTTTTTTGACTTGGTCATCCACACGAACATGCATGGTTGGACGCATACCGATAAACTCTTCACCTAGCACAGCTACACGTTTGATGGCAGAACCATCATGAATAACTTGCTGAGGCGCGCCCTCTATGGGTAAATCCAGACCTTTTTTTATGTTGATCATACGCACTTGCATTAATTAACGGAAAGAAACTGAAAAATCGTATCAACCACGTCGCCACTTGAGTTATCCAAGATATATCAAGGTACAAAAGAACAACTTGCTAGGAATATCAAACAAGCAACGCAGTAAAACTCCTCACATATTGCTTCGATTTTAACATCATTATGTACGACTATGCGAGTGTATTTATGAAAATTATACGACAGAAACGCTTATTTAGTTTTGTTAAGTGTTTTAAATAAAAATCAAGGTAGACCAAAGTGGTAGCCTAAGCACCTAACTGCCACAAAATATCTAAAACACTAAAAGCAAAAAAGCCGCAATAAGCGACTTTTTATAATTACAAAGTATGATTAGCCAATCATGTTTGCAATTGGCTTCACTGCATCTACATCTTGCTCATAGTCAACAGCGTCAATGCCAAAACCAAATAAACGTAAAAATTCGTTATGGTAGCCTACATAATCGGTTAGCTCATCAATTGAGCTCGTGTCTACTTTATCCCAAACAGCTTGCACACGTGCTTGTACATCGTCTTCTAGCTCTTTGTAGTTTTGGAATAAGTGGCCGCCCTCGTCAAAGCGTGGGTTTTCACCGTATAGGTTTTCGCTAAATAAAGCATGAATTTGCTCAATAGTGCCTTCATAAGTGCCATCGGCTTTCATTACTTTAAATAAAGCAGAGATATATAGCGGCATAATAGGAATAGCAGAACTTGCCTGAGTAACAACAGCATTTAAAGACGACACATAGGCTTGACCATTTAAATCTTTTGTCGATTCTTTAATTGCGGCAGTTGCACGGTCTAAATCTTCTTTTGCTTTACCTATTGTTGCGTGCCCGTAGATTGGCCACGTTAACTCTTTACCTATATAAGTATAAGCCGTGGTTTTAAAGTTATCGGCTAGTACGTCTGCTTCTTTTAATGCATCAATCCACATTTCCCAATCTTCACCGCCCATCACTTTAATGGTGTTGTCGATGTCATCTTGGCTTGCGGCTTCTACTGTTACTTCGTCAATTTCGCGCTTTGACGTATTTAAATTTTTTGTAGTTACAGCACTGCCAATAGGTTTAAGTGTAGATGAATACACCTCACCTGTATTTGGATCGGTACGACGAGGCGATGCTAAGCTGTAAATAATACAGTCTACTTTGCCTAAATCTGCTTTGATTGTCTCGATTGCTTTTTGCTTAATTTCGTTAGAAAACGCATCGCCATTAATATTTTTTGACCAAAGCCCAGCTTCATCTGCAGCGTCTTGAAATGCTGCTGTATTGTACCAACCAGCAGAACCTGTTTTACGCTCTGTACCTTCTTTTTCAAAGAAAATACCCAGTGTTTTAGCCCCACCGCCAAATGCCGCCGTAATACGAGACGCTAAGCCGTAGCCAGTAGATGCCCCAATTACGAGTACATTTTTAGGCGCATCTTTTAATTCGCCTTGTTGTTTTACATAGTTAATTTGCTCTTGAACATGCTCTGCACATCCTACAGGGTGTGCGTTAGTACAAATAAATCCACGAATTTTAGGCTTAATGACCATTGATCATCCTATATCTTTTACAATAAAAATTAGCGCTAGTTTAAAGGCTAATACTAAAAACACTGATCTGATCAGTTAAACCTGATCAAATACCCCTATTTATATTGGCTA
The DNA here is from genome assembly GCF_002433295.1 of Pseudoalteromonas sp. UBA6610. Taxonomy (NCBI): domain Bacteria; kingdom Pseudomonadati; phylum Pseudomonadota; class Gammaproteobacteria; order Alteromonadales; family Pseudoalteromonadaceae; genus Pseudoalteromonas; species Pseudoalteromonas sp. UBA6610. Next base: position 9,227 of record NZ_DJHW01000017.1, read on the forward strand.
ACGTACATTGTGGTTAATTTAGCTTTGAGCCGCCCATACAATTTGGAGAGTCAGGTGCTTCGCCACCCTGCTCTGAAAATTCATCTGGCGTGTACGTATGAATTGCTAAGGCATGAATGTGATTTGCTAGCTCATCTTTTAGTACTTCGTTAATTTGGCGGTGGCGCTGTAGTAATCGTTTACCCGCAAACTCTTCACTTACCACAATTACTTTAAAATGCGACTCAGTACCGGCGCTGTGCATATGGCTTTCGTTAATTACGTTTAAATGCTTACAGGCAATCGCGCTACTAAGCTTGTCTTGAATTTGTTGTTGCATTGACATTAAAACACCATATTTAGTCACTGATTTGTGCAGCTACTATAACAAGTTAATTTAACTAACTAAATTGCTTTTGTTTAATGTGCTCAATAAAGCGGTACGTTAAGCTGATCCGTGGGTGAGCAAGCGTTGTTTGTTTGGGGATTGCGTGCTGGTAGTCGCGCTGACTATGCCCACTCATCACTAAACAACTGCCGCTTTGTAATTTTAAGTCGGTGACTTTATTGGTGGCTTTTTGTTTTAATTTGAGTACGCGCTCAGCACCAAGCGATATACATACAATGGTAGGTTCAGGGCCTAGTTCTATTTCATCATCACTGTGCCAGCCCATGGTGTCGTTACCATCACGGTAATAATTGACTAATAACGAATTAAGCGGCTTATTTAAATGTCGCTCTAAACGTTTTCGCATTGCTAAAAGCACCTCATCCCACGGCTCTACTATTTGTTTACTGTGTGAGTAACCATATTCAATATTTAAGTCGCTCATAAAACATTGCAAACGTGGAATGGGCCCTGTTCTGCCATACACAGTAACATTAGGCTGCTGCCAATTAAGATTTTTTTGTAAATAATAAAATAAATCGAGGCTTTTTTGCGCACTAAGCGCCTTACTTTGATAAGAAAAGCCGTTTGGTAACTGTTGGGGGTTGGCGTTTTGCCGTTGCATGTTAGAATTTACCTACATTAGATTACTGATCAACAAACCATTATGACGACGCAAGCCCAGCTAGGCGATAAAACATTTACTCTTGAACGTTTCCCTTTGGATCAAAAAAACCGCAGTTTACAAGCGTGGGATTCGGCCGACGAGTACCTTATCAATTATGTTAACGAACATCACCCTGATTGTCGCTCATTACTAATTTTAAACGACGCGTTTGGCGCCCTTGCCTGTTATTTTAGTGAATTAACGGTTTGTTCAGTTAACGATTCTTATATTAGCCACCAAGCTGCAGCCTATAATTTAAAAGAAAATAAACTATCAACAGCCCAATTTACACAGTTAGATAGCTTATCTGCGCTGCCTGAAGAGGTTGATTTAGTACTTATAAAAATACCGCGTAACGTCGGGTTTTTACAGTTTCAATTAAGCGAGTTGAGTGAAGTACTTGCCCCTGGCACACCGGTTATTGCCGCGGGTAAAACAAAGGAGATTCATAACTCAACTATAAAAGCGTTTGAGCAATTTATTGGCGAAACCAAAACAAGCTTGGCCGTTAAAAAGTCGCGTTTAATATTAAGTACAGCTAAAGGCGGTTATAAAGAAGCTAACTTCCCAGTAAGTTGGCAGCTTGAAGGCACTGATTTTAATATAACGAACCATGCCAATGTGTTTTCGCGCGATTCGTTAGATATAGGTGCACGGTTCTTTTTTAATTACTTGCCGCAAACCTCAAAAGCAAAAAGTATTATCGACTTAGGTTGTGGAAATGGCGTAGTGGGCTTAATGACGTTATCACGCTGTCCAAATGCGTCGGTAACCTTTGTTGATGAGTCGTACATGGCGGTCGAATCTGCACGTTTAAATGTAGAACTTAACCAAGCAAATAAATTTGATGATTGCCAATTTATAGAAAACGATTGTTTAACCGGCTTTGCAAGAGACAGTGTGGATATGGTGTTGTGTAACCCTCCATTTCACCAAGCCCAAGCTGTTACCGACCACATTGCGTGGCAAATGTTTAAACAAGCAAAAGATACATTAAAAGAAGGTGGCGAGCTGCGTATTATTGGGAATCGTCATTTAGATTATCACGATAAATTAAATCGTATGTTTGGTAACTGTAAGCTATTAGGTTCAAACAAAAAGTTTGTAGTGCTCAGCGCAACTAAAAATAGTGGGATGCTATAAAATGAAATTAACTAAATTTATTTTAGCCTGTTGCTCCATGCTGGTGTTTAGCGCATGCAGTAACCAGCCAAACCAAGTAATATTAAACCCGGTTTATAAAAGTGGCCAAATTAGCGTTATTTCAGCCAGTTTAAGTACCAGCGTTATTGATTTACGTGGTGATAGCGCAACCCTTAAGCTTGCTGAGTCGGACAAAACCAAGACCTTTGCCAGCCAAGATATTGTAACCTCTGTTAAAAGCGTATTAGATAGCGCGCTAAATCGTAACGGAGCAAGTATTTCTAACCTAGCAACAACCCGCTTTGAACTAGATATTCATGCCCTACAAGCAAAGGTGACTGAAAAGCTCATGAGCCATACCAGCGAAGCGCACATTGAGCTAGGCGTAAGGGTCATTCGCTCTACCAGCAATTTTAGTAAAGTGTATCGTGGCAGTGCTAATTTAGAAGGGCCGCTGAGCCACGATCGCGCCAAAATTGAAGGTCAACTCAATAAGTTGACGGAACAAATTATAACCCGCATTGTATCGGACCCAGAATTAATTGAATTTTTAGAAGGTTAACAATGAAACGATTTTTAATCTGCTTAAGCCTACTATTTAGTGTAAGCACCTTTGCCGCGCAAGAAGGCCGTTTTGTTCAAAAAGACAATATTTTCCCGCGTGTAGAAATAGTCACGTCATTGGGTAGCATTGTGGTTGAGCTAGACCGCTCAAAAGCCCCTATTACGGTAAATAACTTTTTAACCTACGTAATGGATAAAAGTTACCAAGGCAGTATATTCCACCGTGTAGAACGTGATGTTGAAAACGACCGTGACTTTGTAATACAAGGCGGTGGCTACGATAAAGACCTTGATGGCTTACACGAAAACGACCCTATATTTAACGAAAGTGGCAACGGTTTAAAAAATGATATGTACAGCATCGCTATGGCGTATCAAGACCGTGAACCGCATTCAGGAACTCGCCAGTTCTTTTTTAATATGGATGATAACGATCATTTAAACCCAGGTAGAGATTGGGGCTTTGCCGTGTTTGGCAATGTAATGGATGGTTACGACACACTAGATAAAATTATGGCTGTAGAAACCGGCTTTAATGAAAAAATTGGCTACGACTTTGTACCAAAAACGCCCGTTGTTATTTTAAATATTAAAGTACTTGAGCAAACCCCATTATAAATCACTGAGGTGCAACTAAGTTGCACCCAACGCCAATGAAGGCCCTATGAGCAAAACCCTCTCAGTAAGCGAATATTTCTCGTATTTTAAAGATAAACGTTTAATCAATATTTTTATATTTGGTATGAGCAGTGGTTTTCCATGGGTACTGATTGGCTCTGTGATGTCGGCTTGGCTAAAAGACGAAGGCCTAAGCCGCAGTATGATTGGCTTATTTGGTATTGTATTTGGCGCATACAGCATTAATTTTATGTGGTCGCCGCTTATTGATAGAACCAAACTGCCATTATTGTACAAATGGTTTGGGCAACGTCGCAGCTGGATTTTATTTTGCCAAAGCTTTATGTTTATTGGCACCCTGCTTTTAGCGGGGCTTGATTTAAAAGCAAACTTAGCGATTGCCGCCGGCTTATGTTTACTCATCGCAGTCGCCTCTGCCACACAAGACATAGCAATTGATGCTTTTAGAATAGACACGTTAAGCGAAAACGAATCTCATAAAGCCACTGCAGCTGCTGCTATGGCCACATCGGGTTGGTGGACAGGTTACGCATTACTGGGTGCTATTCCTTTTTACATGGCCGATATCCCCTCTTTAGATTGGCCACAAGTGTATTACTTTTTAGCCGCTGTTATGTTGATACTAATGAGCGGCGTGTTGTTTGCCAAAGAGCCTAAATCAAACCGAGAAGCTGTTCACGCAGAGCTTGAGCGCGTATACCTTGAAAAACTAGCCAGCATTAAGCAAACGCCCTTTACTAAAGTGATTGCTTGGCTTGGCGTTACAGTGGTTGATCCCTTTAAAACCTTTTTTGCTAAAAATGGGGTTAAAACAGCCCTTGCCTTATTAGCATTTATTTTCTTATTTAAAATAGGCGAAGCTTTTTTAGGGCGTATGTCGATTGTTTTTTATAAA
>NZ_DJHW01000017.1:13816-117889 GCF_002433295.1 Pseudoalteromonas sp. UBA6610
GTCGATTGTTTTTTATAAAGAAATAGGCTTTAGCAACAGCGACATAGCTACTTTTTCAAAAGTAGGCACTGCAGTACTCACCATTGCTTTTACCTTTGTGGGCAGCTTGTTCAATCAAAAGTACGGCATTGTAAAAGGGTTATTTATAAGTGGCGTTGCTATGGCGGGGTCTAATTTAGCATTTTCGGCTATTGCGCTGGTTGGCCCTAATTTAGGCTTATACGCTTTTGCTATTGTAATTGATGGCTTTACTCAGGCTTGGTCGTTAGTGGCTATGGTGGCATTTATATCGATGTTATGTGACCGAGCATTTAGTGCAACACATTATGCATTACTGGCTTCACTTGGGAATTTAGGGCGTACATTGCTTTCAAGTTACAGTGGTGTAGTTATTGATGATTGGCTAATGGGAAATTGGGCATTATTTTTTGTGTTAACGGCATTAATGGTAATACCTTCGCTGGTGTTTTTATATTTGATTAGGCATAAGCTCTATCAGTTAGAGCAAAATTACCATAAAAATATGTAATGCATCCCTGCATTAACGTGATTTGCTTAGGCCGTTCAAGTGCCCCTTATAACACCCTAAGCAAAACAATATTAATCCGCTTTAATTAAGCCTAGCGCTTCATGCGGATCAACTTCAAGTGCATTACAGTAACGTACAAACTCAATAACATCTAAGCGGCGTTCTTGATTTTCAATCTTACCGATAAATGAGTGAGGTGTTCCTAGCACTTGTGCCAGGCTACGCATTGTATGACCCTTTTCATGGCGTTTTGTTTTAAGCCATTTAGTTAGCTTTTCGTTTTCTTCAGAAGAAACAGTCTTGCCCATCATTTTACATCTCCTACTAGATGATATGACATACCCGTCAAAGCAGTAGTCACACAATGATTGGAGGCATATAAGCAGATACCCACTACATTATTCAATAGCAAGCTATTGCTTAAATAAGCAAAGGTATTGCTACTTATTCAACCTACCAATCTATTCAGTGCTAACCCGCAAAAATAGGATATAGGTTTATTTTTATTAAGAGTGAAATTTTGCCCGTCTCACTCTTGGATACATTATATACTATTAACAGTTCGGTTAAATAATTAATTACATAGTTTGCATAAATTTACCCAACCACTAACCTTTACTTATGCTGAATATTTAAGTTAACGTACCAAAAATATTAAGTTTTTTCCTAAAAAATTAATTGTAAGATAAAAGCACTTTGTTACAAATTAACGTGCAAATAACCTTGCTGTATTGATGTTTAAACAACAGTAAGGGTAAAAAAGTTCCCATAAATAACGTTTTTCCCTAACTGAGGGACTAAAGAGGAAGTATGTTTAGAGTCTTATTTTTGTTGCCTATTTTACTATGCTTTTTATGGTTTTTGTTTTTACGTCACTACGGAGTACCCATTAAACAAGGTAAAAAAGGCTTTTTATACATACTTGCCTTTTCTGCTTTTGTATTAGGCTTTTTTGTATTAATAATGCAGTTTACCCATTACAGCCCAATTGAATTTTAGGCATTAAAAAAGCCGCTAAAGCGGCTTTATTAGCTAAGCGTAAATTACTTAAACGCTAAAACTTGCACCACACCCACAGGTAGTCGTTGCATTAGGATTAGATACAAAAAAGCGTGCGCCTTCTAACCCTTCTGTGTAATCCACTTCGCCATCAACTAAGTACTGAATACTCATTGGGTCAATAACCAGGGTTACACCATTTTTAACTATTTCTAAATCGCCAGGATTTGCTTTTTCATCAAAAGTAAAACCATATTGAAAACCAGAACAACCACCACCTGTTACGTAAACACGCAGTTTTAAATCTGGATTTTCTTCTTCGTCGATTAACTGTTTAACACGAACAGCAGCTGCATCGCTGAACTTTATTGGTAATTCTTCAGACATTTTAAAACCCTCAATATCGCAATGGCGTGATTATCTAATACCCGAGTGTTTTAATCAAGTATAGTCAAACATCTCTTGCGCTATCTTAGGCTTTTAACTATTGCTTTAGCCGATACGATAGCAAAATGTGTTTTCAGTGATTGCTGTAATATTTGTTAATATAAGTGTTTAAAATTGCAAAATCACAAGGACTTACCTGCACACTTTTGTTAAACTGCTCGCTGAAAAAATGTGGCGGAGAATACAGCATGTGGCTTGAGCAACTCAGGCGTCGATTAGCAAAACCAAAAACCTCTGTGCAATTATGCTTATTAGGCGTAAGTGCTGGTTTAATTGCTGCATTTTTTATTATTTTATTTCGCTTAACGATTCTGTTTTTTCAAAGCTTATTTTTAGACACTCCCGATAATTTTACTACTATCCCCACTCTTGAACGGGTTTTAATGCCGTTAATTGCTGCGCTACTGATTGCTACATTTGCTGCATTTACTGGCTTTAAGCACTACCGATTAGGCATTCCTTTTGTTATTCATCGTATTAAACGCCACTACGGGCAAATGCCGCTTTACAACACCGTAAATCAATTTGTTGGTGGTGCACTGGCACTTATTAGTGGTTTTTCGGTGGGCCGCGAAGGGCCATCTGTTCATATGGGCGCCACTGGCGCAAGTATATTAGCCGATAAGCTTCATTTACCACATAACGCCATGCGCACATTAAGTGGCTGTGGTGTCGCCGCTGGTATTGCGGCCTCGTTTAATACCCCACTGGCTGCGGTTATTTTTGTAATGGAAGTGGTGCTACGTGAGTACAAAGTGCATATTTTTGTACCAATTATGCTTGCCGCACTAACTGGTGCATTAGCAACCCAATTTGTGTTTGGTGAAGGCTCAGAGCTTGCACTTATTAGCATTACGCCATTGAGTGGTTGGCATTACCCATATTTAATTTTATGTGGCATGGCCCTAGGGGCAATTGCCTATAGCTTTAATCAAAATTTAATGCTGATCATAAAAACATTTAAACCTTTAAGTATGTTTCCTCGTTTACTCATTGCAGGTTGTATTGCGAGTATTATTGCCTATGCAGTTCCCCAAGCAATGGGTTCGGGTATGAGTGCGATTACTATTGCGGTTGAATCGCCTGAAAACGCGCAGCTACTTACCACTATTTTAATAGCTAAACTGCTGGCGACCCTGTTTGCCATTGGCCTAGGAATACCGGGTGGCTTAATAGGCCCCGTTATTGGGCTAGGTGTATTAACAGGTACTTTAATGGCCTTTTTTGCCCAATTTATAAGCCCAGGTGCTGACATTGCAGGCACATACGGCGTATTAGGAATGGCAGGATTACTCGCAGCTACATTACATGCGCCGTTAGCAGCATTAACAACTGTGATGGAGCTTACGTCCTCGCCAGAGATTATTGTACCGGCCATGTTAGTGATAACAACCGCCTATGTAACGGCGCTGCAAGTATTTGGCAATCGGTCTATATTTTTGCAACAGCTTGATTTTCAGGGGCTACCCTATCATGTATCGCCCGCAACGGAGGCGCTACAAAAAGTGGGCATAATGGATGATATGGATGAGGACTTTAAACTGCTTTATTCAGACGATAAAGAGCAAATTAAAAACACCTTAGACGCCATGGATAGCCAAACCCCTTTAATAGTTTACGATGAAGAAAACGGCTATCGCTTAGCAGAGTACGACCTTACCCTGATGTCGGGCGAAAACATAAATATAAACTACATTAGCTTACAAGGCATTAGCAGCCAGTCGACCTTAGCTGATGCCTTTGATATTTTAAAAGATAAACGCAGCGGCGCCCTGTATGTATACAACTTGCTAGATGATCAGCAAATAATGGGGCTATTACGCTGGGATCAAATAAATAATATTTTAACTATTCGTAACAGCCTACTTTAGGATTCTTATGAGCGCTTTACTAATTTATAAAACACTGCACATTTTTTTTATGATTGCTTGGTTTGCCGGTATTTTTTATTTACCTCGGTTATTTGTATACCACGCAATGAGCGAAGAAAAAGCCTGTAACTCAATGCTTAAAGTAATGGAGCGTCGGCTACTCTTTTTTGTTACACCGTTTGCTATTTTAACGGCCGTTTTTGGTGTACTCACTATTGTAGAATATGGCCGTGAGTGGTTTAGATATAGCATGTGGCTGCACTACAAACTGGTACTGGTCATTATTTTATATCTATACCACGGCTACTGCTTTAAATTACTGAGCGACTTTAAACACGACAGAAATACCAAAACGGACCGTTTTTATCGTATTTTTAATGAGCTCCCAGTTATTGCGCTGCTAATGATTGTAGCGCTTGCGGTAATAAAACCTAATTTATAAGCTGTGTAGCGCATGTTAAACTGCGCTGCAATTTACAATACTTGCTATAACACGCGCGATTGCGTGCCCCATTTTAATGGATTATCGCGCCCCTTTGATTGATTAGGAACAACCCCATGTTAAGTTTCCAAGGTGAACATATACTGTCGGTAAATCAACTCGACAGAGACTGCATTGAGCGTATTTTTGCAGTAGCGAAAAAAATGGAGCCTTATGCTAAAAAACAAAAGCAAACAACAGTGCTGGAAGGCGCTATTTTAGCTAATTTGTTTTTTGAACCAAGCACGCGTACGCGTGTAAGCTTTGGTACTGCCTTTAATTTATTAGGCGGTGGCGTGCGCGAAACAACCGGCATGCAAAGCTCAGCCCTTGCTAAAGGCGAATCGCTTTACGACACTGCGCGCGTTATTTCAGCGTACGCTGATGCTGTCGCTATGCGCCATCCTGATGCAGGCTCGGTAAGCGAATTTGCAGACGGTTGTACCGTACCGGTAATTAACGGCGGTGATGGCCCAAACGAGCACCCTACTCAAGCACTACTTGACTTGCTTACTATTGAACGTGAACTCAACCGATTTGATCAAAACATTGATGGCATGCATATCGCCTTAGTTGGCGATTTAAAATATGGCCGCACAGTACATTCACTATCTAAATTATTGTGCCATTACAAAAACGTAAAATTTTCGATGGTGGCGCCCGACGGCCTGCAAATGCCAACGAGTATTTTAGATGCGGTAGAAAATGCAGGCCATAAAATACAATTAGTCAACAAAATGGAAGGGAACTTAGCAGCCGATATTGTGTACCAAACACGTATTCAAGAAGAGCGCTTCCCTTCACAAGAAGAAGCCAATAAATACCGTGGCGGCTTTAGAATTAGCCAATCAATTTATAACGCGCACTGTAAGCCAAACTCCGTGCTTATGCACCCGCTACCACGCGATAGCCGTTTAGAAGCTAATGAGCTTGATAACGACTTAAACAGTAACGACAATTTAGCTATATTCCGCCAAGTACAAAATGGCGTGTTAATTCGTATGGCACTGTTTGCTTTAACCCTCGGCGTAGAAAACAAAGTCGAGCAATATGAAGTAGACGTACCTTGGTTTAGCCGCAAACGCGACAGCTAAACACTTTTACCAAGCGACAACTAATAGGATTTTTCATGACAATTAGCCAAGATTTATTTAATCGTGCACAAACTTCAATTCCTGGTGGCGTAAATTCACCTGTACGTGCATTTAACGGTGTAGGTGGTACGCCACTATTTATTACCAAAGCCGAGGGTGCCTTTACCTTTGACGCTGATGGCAACCGTTATATTGATTACGTAGGTTCGTGGGGTCCGATGATCATGGGCCATAACCACCCAGCTATAAAGCAAGCTGTTCACGAAGCGGTAGAAAACGGTTTAAGTTATGGGGCGCCCACTGAAGCCGAAATTTTAATGGCCGAAAAAGTAAAAGCGCTTGTACCCTCAATCGAAAAAGTACGTATGGTAAGCTCGGGTACCGAAGCAACAATGAGCGCCATTCGCTTAGCACGTGGCTATACAGGGCGTGATAAAATCCTTAAGTTTGAAGGTTGTTACCACGGCCATGCCGACTCATTATTAGTAAAAGCAGGCTCTGGCGCATTAACCATGGGTGTGCCAAATTCACCTGGTATCCCTGAGGATTTTGCAAAGCACACGCTTACCGTATCGTTTAATAACCTTGATGAAGTAAAAGCTGTATTTGAAAAATACGCAGACGACATTGCCTGTATTATCGTTGAGCCAGTAGCGGGTAACATGAACTGTATTCCTCCTGTAGAAGGCTTTTTAGAAGGCTTGCGTGCAGTATGTGATGAGTACAAATCAGTGCTTATTTTTGACGAAGTAATGACCGGCTTTCGTGTTGCTTTAGGTGGCGCTCAGGCGTATTACAACATCAAACCTGACTTAACATGTTTAGGTAAAGTCATTGGCGGCGGCATGCCTGTTGGTGCCTTTGGCGGCAAAACCGAAATTATGGATTACATTGCGCCAGTAGGTCCGGTTTACCAAGCCGGTACACTTTCTGGTAACCCTATTGCAATGGCTGCGGGTTTAAAATCGCTTGAGCTATTAAGTGAACCAGGTTTGCACGATAAGTTAGAAGCTATTTCTAAAGCTATTTGTGAAGGTTTTGAAGCAGGCGCTAAAAAAGCAGGCATTCCTTTAACCACTAACTACGCTGGCGGTATGTATGGCTTTTTCTTCACTGAAGCAGAAAAAGTAACCACTTATAAACAAGCTACAGAATGTGATTTAGAACGTTTTAAACGCTTTTTCCACTTAATGCTGGAAGAAGGCGTATACCTAGCACCGTCTGCATTTGAAGCAGGGTTTGTGTGTGCTGCGCACACAGAGCAAGAAGTACAAGCAACTATTGAAGCTGCAGAGCGCGCCTTCGCTAAGCTATAAGCATCCAATACATGTGTTAATAATGTGCGTTATTAACTCTGTAGTTAAAAAAAGCCCTTACGGGCTTTTTTTATTTGTGCGTATTGATAATTGAATGGTTTTTAGCCTTTATACGGTCTCACTTTTTAGACTCACTTTTACCCCACAAGAGAAACGTATGACGAGCTTAAGGCACTTAGCAGCACCTGCTATATCATTAATGGGCAACTTAAAATATAAAACTAAAATTGGTTTAGTTTTTGGTATTTTATTATTACCCCTTGCGCTTAGTTTGTTTTTTTTAGTCTCTTTATTAAGCGAGAGTATAAGCGTCTCTCAAATGCAAAAACAAGGATTACTGAGCTACAGAGACATTCTTGCAAATCAAATGCAGGGTGAAACCTATAAAAATGTAAAAGTAGCTAAAGCACGTGGTTTTAATGTAAAAGATGAGCAAATAAATGACGTACTTGAGCTGGTTTCAATACAGTCTAATTTAGCCTTAGATAACCAACTTGCGAGTGCTTATGTTAATCGCGCATTAGTTACGCCTATACCTGCGCTTATCATGCAGATAAATGCGACAGCGCAAAGCGCTAATACTGTTCTTACTAACCAGCGTTTTACACCAGAGACTTTTATTGCGCTTTCAAACTTAAGTAAGTCGCTCCCTTTGTACCAGCAGCAACTCGATAAAATACTTACAATTGCCACCACGGCCGATGCATCTGTAAATAAAGCACTCACGCCCTCTCTCACTAATTTACATAACGCCATAGCCGCTTTTAAAACAGCCATTGATAAAAAGCTGCTTGAACCAGATGATATACAGCTTACACAAAACGAATTTGCAGGGCTTACCAGCCAAGTGCTAAGTCGTATTAGCCAACTAATTGATAAAAGCATCCCTACCCTTGAAACCCTTATTGAAAATAAACTTCAAACACAGCAGTGGATCAGAAACACAGTATTAGCAGCATCTGTAATAAGTTTACTCTTTGCGTTTTACTTGATGATAGGTTTTTACTTTGCTGTGGTCGATACCATTAATCGCTTTGCCGAAGCTGCGCAAAGAGCAGCAAGTGGCGACTTAAATGCGGTTATCAACTCAAGTACTAATGATGAAATGGATATTATTGCAGCGCGATATAACGCACTTCTTAATGCCTTTTCAAAACTTTTAGAGAATGTAAAAGCAAGTACTGTGGAGCTATGCGGCGCCACTAAATCGCTTTCACAGGCAAGCAGCCAAACGAGTAACGATGTTGAAAAACAGCAAATGCGGGTAAACGCTATTCATGATGCACTAAGTAATATGGAGCAAAGTGCGCTAAGTGTTGAAGACTCTGCTAATCAAGCGGTGTTAACAGCACAAGATGCCGCGCAGCATGTAAAGCAAGGCTCTAACAACACCATGGAACTTGCCAAATACATGCAAGACCTTCAGGTTGAATTTACCGAAAGCCAACAAGCCTTAGATAGACTAGCTCAAGATAGCCAAGAAATTAGTAAAGTAAGTAAAGGTATTAGCGAAATAGCCGATCAAACTAACTTACTTGCACTTAATGCCGCCATTGAGGCAGCACGAGCCGGTGAACATGGCCGTGGTTTTGCCGTGGTAGCCGATGAAGTAAGAACCCTCGCCCAGCGTACACAAACTCAAACGCAAGAAATTCACCAAATTATTAGCTCTCTCCAACAAGCTTCTGACGATACACAACAAAAAATGCGCTCAAGTGTCCAGAAGATGGAACAATCGGTAAAAGCCGCCACCGAAACAAACGATATTTTACAAAATGCAGAGCAAAGCATGGGCGATATAAAACACCAAGGCGAAGAGATAGCACTGCGGGTTAAAGAGCAATCTAACGCAACCACCCAAGCATTAACTGATGCACAAGAAGTCAGTAACTTAGCAGATCACACTCTTCTCTCTGCACAATCTACACTGCAAGACGCACAGCAACTTAGTCAGCTATCTGATAACTTAACTAAATCAATGCAATTTTTTAAATCTTGATAGGTAAGCTAAATATAATAAAACCGCTGAGTTAGCGGTTTTATTATTAAGGTTTTATTTTATTAGCGTATACACTGCGGCCTAGGTTCAAACTCACTGGCTCTTAGTGGTAACTGAATGACTTTTCCGCATCCGGGCGGTGCTTGTAAACCCGTTCTTTCATTAACGAAAGCCCATCTTATTGATGGCGGGCGTGTATCAGCTATTGCTTCAGGGTTGAGCGGTTTTAAGTAACGAATATAAGCTTCTAACGCGCCCACACTCCCTGTTAAACCGGTGCTTCTATTATCGTCTCTACCAAGCCATGCAACGGTCACTGTGTTTTGATCAAACCCTGCAAACCAGCTATCACGTAAATCATTACTAGTGCCTGTTTTACCGGCAAGCTGAATTGATGGAAAGTGTAAATTTAAACGCTTAGCGGTGCCGTCTTTTGTCACTCGCTTCATGGCATATTTAGTCATATATACTGCGTCTTTTGCAAAGCGCGGCTCAGACTTAACTTTATGCTTATACAAAACGTTACCTACCGAGTCTGTTAGCGCAGATACAGAGGTAAGCTCTCTATACTCGCCATCTGCTGCGATAGTGGTATAAAGCTGGGCAACCTCAAAGCTCGACATTTCTACAGCACCAAGTAGCAGCGAGGGGTATTCATCTATATTACCTTTTGCGCCTAATCCTTTGAGCGTATTTGCTACTTTATCAACACCTACATCTAGGCCTAAATTTACCGCAGGAATATTAATACTGTTACTGAAGGCTTTATAAAGTGGCAATGCGCCTCGGTATTGGTGATCAAAGTTCTCAGGTTGCCACACTTTACCCTGCTCATTTGTTACCTGCACAGGGGAGTCATCAAGTAATGTGGCTAAGTTATAATGTGGTAACTGCAGGGCTGTTAAGTACACCGCGGGTTTAACTAAAGAGCCAATATTTCGTTTAGTATCGAGCACTCGGTTAAAACCTGAGTAGCGAACATCGCGCCCCGACACTAAAGCCGACACACCGCCTTTTTCTACATTAACTGAGATCATGGCTGCTTCGAGTTTATCGGTGTTAGGGCGTTTTTCTAGATACGGTAAACTTTTTTGAATGGACTCTTCCATCGCCGTTTGTTTTTGCAAATCAAAGTAAGTAAATACACGCACGCCGGCATCTAGTGTTTTTTGATCGGGTAATAACTGCTTAAGCTCACGGTTTACAAGTTCTAAAAAGCCAGGGTATGACTTTTGTAAACTTGCTTTCATAGGCGCTATATCAATTGGGCGTTTAAGTGATGCACGGTATTCTTTTGTAGTTAGTAGCTTGTTTTCAACCATTAAGCGCAGTACTAGGTCGCGACGCTCCATAGTGCGCTCTTTATAGCGTCGAGGATTGTAATACGAAGGCCCTTTGACCATCGCTACCAGCAGCGCTATTTGGTCATATTCCAGCTCATCAACAGGCTTTGAAAAATAAAACTCAGAGGCCAAGCCCATGCCATGCACGCCTTGGTTATAAGACTGACCTAGGTAAACTTCATTCAAATAAGCTTCTAAAATCTGATCTTTTGAATAACGGTAATCTAGAATAAGCGCAATAAATGCTTCATTTATTTTACGCACTAAAGAACGCTCACGCGTTAGGTATATATTTTTTGCAAGCTGCTGCGTTAAGGTGCTACCACCTTGCACGGTACGCCCTGCTTTAATGTTTGAATATAGCGCGCGCAAAATAGAAAATACCGACACACCATGGTGCTGATAAAAATCCCTATCTTCTACCACTAATAACGTGTCTTTCAACATAGGCGGAAACTTATCAAGCGGTACAAACTCTCTATCTTGCTTTGAATCATTTCCAATACGGGCTATTTGCACAGGCTCTAGGCGAGCACTGTTTAGCCGCCTGCCAAATTTATCTTTAATGGTTGCTACCTTTTGCCCCGCAAAACGCAGCTCAATAATGTGCGATTCTTCAAGGCCATCATAAAACTCAAAGTCGCGTCGGTAAATTTTTATGCTATCGGCTGTTTTTACAAACTGCCCCGTGCGGCTTAGCCTATTAACTGATGAATAATTTAGGCGCTCAAGCTCCCACACAACCTCTTGGCTAGATAAAAACTGCCCTGGGTAAAACTCCATTGAGCGTGCGTATACTTGGGCAGGTAACTGCCATTTATTACCTTCAAATATACGTGTTGTTTTTGAATCTAAATAAATAAGATACATGGCCATAGCAATAAAAACAGCTAAGCTCAATTTCCAAAAAACAGACCATGTTTTTCGCATAAATGTGCGTTTAACAACAGTGTTTGACGTTTTTTTAGTCGTTTTTGATTTAGCTTTACGTGGCGAGCTGGTTGCTTTAGGTGCACGCTTAGGAGTGGTTTTACTACTGGGTGTTTTTTTGTTGTCAGCCATTTAAGTGTAATTTATTCCAAGGTTTATTCACGAGTGTGAGCTTAGCATATTGGGTATAGCCTAACACCTGAAAAGTTAACCTTCCCTGAAACGAAAAAAAGCCCTACCAAGGTAGGGCTTTGTGAACACAATGATTAATCTATTTAATATTAGTTACTGCGAACAGATACAAACTCAGGGTAAGCATCAACACCACAATCGTGTTGGTCCATACCGCTTAGCTCTTCTTCTTCGGTTACGCGAATACCCATAGTTTGCTTTAAAATAGCCCACACAATAAATGAAGCTACAAAAACAAAGGCTAAAATAGTCACTAAGCCAATAAGCTGTGTTACAAAGTTTGCATCGCCGTTAGATACAGGCACTAACATAATACCTAGCGCGCCACATACACCGTGAACAGAGATAGCACCTACTGGGTCATCAATCTTCGCTTTATCTAGAGCTACAATGCTAAATACAACCAGTGAGCCACCTAAAATACCTAGTAAACACGCCATTAATGGAGATGGTGAAAGTGGGTCTGCTGTAATAACAACTAAGCCTGCTAATGCGCCGTTTAGTACCATAGTTAAATCAGCTTTACCCCACAACACTTTACATACAAACAGTGCAGCAATTGCACCCATTGCCGCTGCGGCATTGGTGTTAAGTAAAATTTGACCTACAGCGGTTGCATTTTCTTTGTCTGAAAGAAGTAATTGCGAACCACCGTTAAAACCAAACCAACCCATCCATAAAATAAACGTACCTAATGTAGCAAGTGGTAGGTTAGAGCCTGGAATTGGGTAAATTTCACCGTTTTTACCGTATTTACCTTTACGAGCGCCAAGTAAAATAACACCTGCTAAAGCAGCTGCAGCACCAGCACCGTGAACAATGGCAGAGCCTGCAAAATCTACAAAACCCATTTCTGATAAGAAACCGCCGCCCCATGTCCAGTAACCTTCCATTGGGTAAATAAAGCCAGTTAAAACAACTGCAAATGCTAAGAAAGCAAATAACTTCATACGTTCAGCAACAGCACCCGATACAATCGACATAGCCGTTGCAACAAATACTACTTGGAAGAAAAAGTCAGATTCTAAAGAGTGGTCAGCATCGGCCGCTTGCGTGCCAATTAATGCGCCAATTGAAGGGATGATGCCGCCTTCAGCGTTGTCTACATACATGATGTTGTAGCCAACCAATAAAAACATGGTACATGCGATAGAATACAGCGCCACGTTTTTAGTTAAAATTTCAGTGGTGTTTTTAGAGCGCACTAAACCCGCTTCTAACATGGCAAAGCCTGCTGCCATCCACATTACTAATATACCTGACACCAGAAAATAAAAGGTGTCGAGTGAAAATTTGAGTTCTACAATTGTGTTTTCCATTAATCAGCCCCCTTAAATTGCTTCTTCATCAAGTTCGCCCGTACGAATACGCACAATTTGATCTAAGTCGTACACGAAAATTTTACCGTCACCAATTTTGCCTGTTGATGCAATTTTGGTAATTGCTTCAACTACGCGTTGGCAATTTTCAGTACGAGTAGCAATTTCAAGTTTGATCTTAGGAATAAAATCTACCTGATACTCTGCTCCACGATACAGCTCTGTATGGCCTCGTTGACGTCCAAAACCTTTAACATCAACTACGGTCATCCCTTCAATACCTAAATCAGCGAGCGCTTCACGCACATCATCTAATTTAAATGGTTTTATGATTGCACTAATCATTTTCATAGTGGCCCCCTCGGACGCTTTATTGTTATCCTGTTGGCTTACATAATCCAACCTTTGTGCCACTATTAAAAAACATTTAATATCAAAGAGATAAGTATAAATAGTAAATTTAAAACAAAAAAAACGCACCATCAAGGTGCGCTTTTTTAACAACTTAGCTACATTGGTGCATCTCCAAAAGTGACGCCCTACTAGCTTGTAATTAGTGTTATTTTTTATATTTACACAACACAGTTTCGGCCATTGTTTTTGGCTTCGTAAAGGGCCGCATCTGCGATGCGCATGGCCTGAGTTAAATCAGTGTTTTGAAAATCAGCAACACCAATACTAATGGTGATAGAAAACGGTTTTTCATCGATTAAAAATTCATGTTTAGCGAGTTTTTTTCTAAAGCCTTCTAAGTACTCTCGCCCACGCGCCGTGTCTATATCATCTAATATAATGGCAAACTCTTCGCCGCCCACCCGCGCAACGGTAAACTTAGAAAACGTAGTTTTAATTAACGTAGCTACCTGCTTTAGTGCCTGATCGCCCGCTTCGTGGCCTAAGGTATCATTAATATTTTTGAAAAAATCTATATCGAGTAATGCAAGCGTGTTTTGCTGTTGTTTTTTTAATAGTTGCTCTGCATATTGGTAAAAATAACGGCGGTTATACATACCCGTTAAATAGTCTCTGTAAGCACTTTCTTTAATATCCGCAATCAGTGACAACTGCTCCATTGTTTGCATAACACGACAATGAAACTCTTCATTCATAAATGGCTTTGTTAAAAAGTCGTTGGCACCGTATTTAATAAACCGAGCCGATAACCCATGTTTACCTGCACCCGAAAGCCCGATAATGGCCAAATCATCGCGCCCTCTAAAATTACGCACCGCTTTAACCAGTTCAAAGCCATCCATTAATGGCATCGCATAATCGGTCATGAGCAATTTTATATTAGGGTTACTTTTTATTATTTCGAGTGCTTGCTGACCATCTTGCGCATCGGTTACATCAAATAATTGCTTTTCTAGCATTTGCTTCATTAAGGAGCGGCTTAACACCGAATCATCAGCAACCAAGGCCTTACAGCCTTGATTTCTCAGAAGCTGAGCCACTAACTTGATAGCGTAATGGTATGAATCGCGATTGTCTTTAATTACGTAATCAATAACACCAAGCTCTAGCATTTGTTGGCGCTTATATTCATCAATTTTTGAGGTAAGTACCACAGTAGGAATAGCGTGTGAAAGTGTAAATTTAGCGACCTCGCCATTAGGTGCATCAGGCAAAGTTAAATCAACTAAAGCCAGCGAGTATTTATGTTTCTCAATATAGTCTTGGCATTCATTTAATGACCATGCGAAATCGACAGCGACATCTAAATATTGAGCCGTTAAGTGGCGTAGCACCTGCTGCACTACTTTACTGTCTTCAACCACTAATACTCTTTGCATAAACTTCTCTTTAATCTTGTTATTTTACGTACTTAAACTTGCACTGAAGCGACAAGCTATGAAAAACATCCAGTAAAGTTCTGTTTATGTAGCCAGTAAGTAGGCTAGGTCCATTAATGTAAGCGCAAGGCTTGTATTTAATTCAAATACAAAGTCGACCAAATATACTTGATTTTTTAGCTAAGCTAAACACGCTAGGATAAATTAACCCTAAATAAACAAACACGCCGTGTATAAGTTTAGACTTAACCAGTATTATCGACCATTAATCTCAATACTTTTGTTATTTGTGTGTTTTTTATTTTAAATAGCATCTAAACAAAAATAAGGAACGACAATGAAGCTTGTCCAATTAACTCGTTACACCTTAGCGCTTGCCATCGTATTGCTTAGCAGTACTGCAACAGCAGAAAACCAACGAAAAATAGACATTGATAGCCACGTAGTCACTAAGCATAAAGCAAAAATTAATGGTGAACGCTTTAGCTACACCGTTAAAACAGGCACTCAGCCGGTGTGGAATGATAATGGCGATACCATTGCCACATTACAATATACCTATTACACACGAGATAAAGTCGATAACACCGCAGCTCGCCCATTACTGATATCGTTTAATGGCGGCCCAGGCTCTGCATCTGTATGGATGCACTTAGCCTATACTGGCCCACGCGTATTAAAAATTGATGACGAAGGCTACCCCATTCAGCCTTATGGCGTAAAAGATAACCCCTACTCTGTGTTAGATGTAGCAGATATTGTTTATGTAAATCCGGTAAATACAGGTTATTCACGCGTAGTAGAAAACGCTAAAGGTGAAATGCTTTCGAAAGAGCAACAAAAAGAGCACTTTTTTGGTGTCAATGCCGACATAAAATACTTAGCTGAATGGCTAAATACCTTTGTTAACCGAAACGAGCGCTGGCGCTCACCTAAGTTTTTAATTGGAGAAAGCTACGGCACTACTCGTGTATCAGGCCTTGCCCATGAACTACAAAACAGTCAATGGATGTACATTAATGGGGTGGTTTTAGTATCGCCGACCGATATTGGTATAAAACGCGACGGCCCTATAAAAGCGGCTAATCGCTTACCTTATTTTGCTGCAACTGCGTGGTATCACAAAGCACTGAATAAAAACTTGCAAGAAAAAGATCTCAATGAACTTTTACCCGAGGTAGAACAGTTCACTATTAATGAGCTTATTCCTGCCCTCGCTAAAGGTGGCTTTATCGATGCCGATAAAAAACGCCAAATAATAAAGAAAATGGCCGAATATGCTGGCCTTTCAGAGCAGTTTGTAGCGCAAAACAACTTAGATATCCCCACTCGATTTTTTTGGAAAGAACTTTTACGTGAGCGCGGACAAACTGTCGGACGTCTAGATTCGCGCTATTTAGGTATTGATAAACGCGATGCTGGCGAATCACCTGATTACTGGGCTGAGCTTACCTCTTGGCTGCACTCATTTACGCCTGCAATTAACTATTACCTGCGTGAAGAGCTCAACTATAAAACGGATGTTAAATACAACTTATTTGGCAATGTTCACCCATGGGATCGCAGTAAAAATAATACCGGCGAAAACTTACGTTTAGCGATGGCGCAAAACCCGTATTTAAACGTCATGATTCAAGCGGGTTACTACGATGGTGCAACAAATTACTTTGATGCTAAATACACGTTATGGCAGCTTGACCCTAGTGGAAAAATGAAAGACAGGTTAAGCTTTAAAGGGTACCGCAGCGGCCATATGATGTACCTACGACATGAAGATCTTAAGCTTTCAAATAACGACTTACGCGACTTCATTTTAAGCTCCCTACCCGCTAAAGGGCAGGCCGCTAAATATTAATTAAAAGGGCCATTACATGAGGCATTAAGAAGGTGCCTCATGTTTATTACAGTACACTTTTAACTGTGTAACCACTTCATTAAATCCTGTTTGTAGTGCAAATAATAACGCTTCATCGACCTTATTTTGCGCGGCTAAGCTTTCTATCTGCTGGCAGGTATCACTTAACTTTAACGCTGCAACCGATTTAGCAGATGACTTTAAACCATGCGCCTGAAAAGATAAATCGGCATAATTTAAACTATGTGTATATGCTTCAATTAATTTAACTTGCTCATAAGCGGTCTGTAAAAACGCCTGAAATACTAAACAATGTACATGCGTATCTTTTCCTAACATCGAAAACAATAAAGGCATATCTAATTGACTGTACATAGAGCTTGCTTGCGCTGTGATTTGCAGCGGCTGTGTATGCGAAGGAACAATGCCTTGCGAGTGTTTCATCAACAGTGCTTTTAGGCTTTCAAGCTCTATCGGTTTAGTTAAAAAACCGTTCATCCCAGCGCTGTAACAATCTTGAATGTTTTTTTCCATTATGTTGGCCGTAACAGCAATAATTATGAGCTCATTGAACTGTGTATTTTTTCGGATTTTTTTAGCCAATTCAAGGCCATTTAGCAACGGCATTTGAATATCGGTAAGTAGCATATCGAAGGACTTATCTTGGAGCATTTGCCAGGCCTGTTCGCCATTATTTGCAAACGTTGAGTTAACGCCAAGCATGGTCAGTTGCTGCTTTAAAACCTGCTGATTAGTCAGTTGATCTTCTGCCACCAGCACATTTAATACTGGGAGTTTGCCTGTGGCGGAGTCTGCGGGCTCACTGCTGGGGTGACTTATCGGCCCATCAGCTTGTATAGTGGTTAAAGCGCTTTCTTTAAAACCATTAAAGCTAATGGTAAAACACGCGCCTTTATTTATTTGGCTATTTACTTGTAGCTGCCCTTGCATACGCTCTACAAGCTCTTTAGTAATAACTAAACCTATGCCCGTACCATGCGTTTTACTGGTCTCTGCCCCTAGTCTATCAAAGGGTTTAAAAAGCCTTAAAATATCATCTTCTGAAAAACCGCACCCTGTATCTTCAATATCAATATTACAGCGGCTGGAATCAGCAATCTCGCAACGTATATCTATTTTACCTCGCACTTTGTTATATTTTATTGCGTTGGAAAGTAAATTAAGCAGTACCTGTTTAAAACGGCGCTTATCTACATATAAGTAAATACCTTCAAGGGAGTCAATATTGTGAGTATTTATAGTAACAAGCTCAACTCTGGCAAGTTCGCTCACCATTTCAATACTATGCTGTAGCATGTCTTTCACGGGGGCATATTCAAAGTTAAACTGCATATTCCCCGACTCAATAGAAGTTAAATCTAGCACGTCGTTTATTAGTAAAAGTAAATGCTCCCCAGCTTGGTAAATACTTTGTGCATTGTCTTTGTGTACCTCGGTTGCTTTACTGTCATATTGATAAAGCTGCGCTAACCCTAAAATAGCATTTAACGGCGTTCTAAGCTCATGGCTCATACTCGCCATAAAGTCAGACTTAGCCTTACTGGCCGACTCGGCTTGAATTCTCAGTGCGTTTACTTTTTGATGATTAGTAGCAACCTCACCGGCCATTTTATTAAATGCATTTATGACGCTGCCAATCTCATTTTTTTGCTGAACACTAACGTGGCAATCAAAGTTCCCTTTAGCCAGTTTAGAAAAGGCGACTTCGAGCGCCCGTAAAGGGCTGGTAATTCTATAATCGACCAACCAAGCTAAGCCAATAAAAAACACCACAAGTATAAAAAACTGAATATAAATTAACGTGTAATGTAGCTTGGCCGCTTCGTTTATTTCGTCTTCAAAATTAACGACTAACGTTATTTCAGCCAAAGGTTTATCTAAAAAAGTAATGTGCTCATTTAACGTAACATTGCCCTGCTGCGCTAACAGCTGCCACTCATCTAAAGGGTATAACTGATTACCTGTAGTCGGCTCTACTACCCTAGTTGCTTTCCAATTAGGGTTTGTATTAAGTTGCGCGTCTATTTGCTCATAAAGCTGTGCGTATTGACGCGTTAATAAAGGGGTTTTTATTGATGTAGATAGTTGCTGTAAAGAGCGCTGCGCTGCGCTAGAAAGGCCATCGTTTACCCACCTAGCTTGCTCTGGCAAAGCGTAAAAAATAAATAAGCATATTAATAAAAAGCCAAATGCCATTACCGCAATAAAGCTTTGAACCCTTAGGCTGCGCCACCAGTTAATTTTCAACATAAAACGAGCGTAAACCCCATTGCGTTAATTGTTTATAATCGTCAATGCTTGCTTTACTTGGGTTAATTATAGGAATACCCGCTAATAAGTGTTTTTGTTTAGGGTCGCTCCCTATTTCTATAATTGCTTGTTGAACTTGCGCTTGTACCTGATTATTTACTCTAGGGTGAACCACAATGGGGTGGCGGCTAACTTTCCGCGTTTTGTAAAT
This sequence comes from Pseudoalteromonas sp. UBA6610, assembly GCF_002433295.1. NCBI lineage: Bacteria > Pseudomonadati > Pseudomonadota > Gammaproteobacteria > Alteromonadales > Pseudoalteromonadaceae > Pseudoalteromonas > Pseudoalteromonas sp. UBA6610. Next base: position 32,467 of record NZ_DJHW01000017.1, read on the forward strand.
AACTTTTAGCTTTTGCTGCAAATTTTGAGGCTGTTGCTTTAATGTGCCCATCACCCCGCCGCCGGCAGGTGTTGCGTTAAGCGCCACGTTTAAATAAACAGATGAGTGCGTTTGTACATACACAGGCTTTATTATTAAGCCATATAATAGGGCAAGCTCCGCCCGCATTAATAAAGAAGCGCCTAATGCATTAGGCGCCGGAAAAGCAATTTCGGCGCCTTCAAGCTGCTTAACGGATTCAATATTACTGTTTTTATTGACCACTAATACGCCTTGCAAATGGCGCGCGGCATCTTTCACTATAGGTAAATAGCCTTGCTTGTCGTAAGCAATCACACTATGCCATGGGTTCATATAAGCAAAATCGTAATCGCCATCTGCAAACCCTTGCTCAAAAACCGGGATTGATTCCACGGTAACAAGCTTTAGTTGCACGCCTGTTTTTTCGGTTACTTTATTAAGAAAGGGCTGCCATATTGCAGTGAGTTTTTGTGGCTCATATTGCGGAACTACACCAAAAGTAAAGGTTTGAGCATAGACACCCATACTATTGAATAAAAAAAGCAAAACAACACTACACTTCATATTAGTCTTACCGTTGTAGGTTTATGACTATAAGCATAGTTAACGAGTGACTAACGCACCATTTTTATTACGTAGAAATTAAGAGGTTATTTAGGAGGTTTAAGAAAGTTTCAACAAAAAGATTAAAGCAGGTGCCCATACACACCTGCTTAAATATATTACTGCCAGTACGGCTCTATATCAAAAGACGCTAAACGGCTTTGCTCCATTGCACTGACTAAGTAATCTGACTTTTGATCTAGCCACTGTTGAATTTTAGCCAATTGCTCGTCTTCTTGCCCACCGCAAAGCTGCTTTAAATATTCCAGCGTGCTGAGCTCGTACATACCATGAGAAATATCCAGCCACGGTAGTCTAAATTCTAAGCGCTCTTCTTTGTCAAACAATGACCCTAAGCAATTACCGCTTAATAAGCTGTTTTCTAATTGGGTGCGTAAGCTTAAATAATCTTGTGCTGTAAGCGTTTGCTCTTTAGGAAGTAGCTTATCTAAATTTTGCCAATCTTTATTAAATAAACGTTTTGCAATTTTAGCTACTGGCTGCTCTGCCGCTTGTAGCTGAGTTTGCCCCCAAAACTTACGCCATTGTTTATCTACCAACCAAGTAGTCAACGACAGCAATAAACGATTGTATCGCGCGCTTTGAAACAAAGCATTAATATCATCAATGCTTGGCTGTAGCTCTTTTAAATCGTTAATAACTTGCGCTAATGCAGGCGCTGCATTTATTTTTTTATAAAATGCATGGCGTTTAGATGTATAAGTTTTTAGCTGAATTGCATTTTCAACCCAAGCTAATTCACTTAACAGCCACTTTAACTCTGTTCTTAATTGCTCAGTACTGTCTTTACTTACAATATCGTCAAACAACCAAAAATTATGCCTAATTAAACTAATGCCATCAGTCACACGTTTGAGCGTTTTTAAACTTGGCTTGTCAAAGTAACACTGCTCATGCTTTTGCACAAAACGAATACCAAAGTTCATGGCCTCTATTAGTGCTTGCTCTTGAGTTGCTTGTTTTTTTAATTTTACAAACCCAATAGACTTACTTGGTTTAAGCGGTGTTTCATCGGCTAGTCGGTAGCCTCTAGCTGCTTTTGAATAAAGCCCTAAACGAATACAGTTTTGGCTAACAAGTTTATCTGCCAAAGCAAATAGCTCGTCTCTGTTGCCCTCAACAAGCTCTATTTCTAGCTCGCTAATAATATCAACCTTACCCGATGCTGCTATTTCGCCTTTATCTAGCACGACTTCAATTTTTGCGCCATTTGGGGTTTCTATTAACCAAGTACGACGAATAAAGTTAGTGCTAAAAATAGGATATAAATTATTGCTAATAGCATTCACTTGCATACCATGAGGCCAAATAGCATTATTAAATGCTAATAAATCAGGACGGCTTGATTCAATGGGTAAGTTGTATTCAGGACGTTGGTGTAGCCCACCCACAACTTCGCCAGCAAGCTTTATTGTTTGTTCGCATTTACTGTCGGCACAGCGGGTTCTAAAACCTATATCAAGGGCTCTAAGCTCTCTACTTGGGGTATCGTAATAGGCATTTTGCAAACTACGTGAAGGTTTATTAATAACCGTTTTAGCAAATTGTGTGATTAGCGAGGGGATCAGTGGAACAACGGCATCTGATACCAAAAACTTCAGTTCTATCTCAGTATCCATTAGGGTTGAGGATTACCTTTAAAATAAATAAGTGCTCAAAATAAACAAAGCCACCTCATTTTGCAAATTTTTTAACCTTTTTGGCTGAGCAATGCCCGCACTGGGTTACAATATCAACCTTGCTATTAACGCGTTTAATCCATACTATCTCACTACTTATGTGAAAATCTCAATCACAACCACAACGGACACGGATAGACTAACAAGGTAGATAAATGCTAAAACACTGTTTACTAGGGCTACTTTTAACAGCCACCTCGTTTATAAGCCAAGCACAAGAAGCTCAAACAGCCAATTCATCAGATGCAAATTCAGCTTATATAATCGATAATCTATATACCTTTATGCGCTCTGGCGCAGGTAAAAACTACCGCTTACTTGGCTCTGTAGATGCGGGTACTAAATTAACCGTGCTATCAAAAGAAGAAAACGGCTTTATAAAAATAAAAGACGATAAAGACCGTGAAGGTTGGGTTGAGTCTAAATTTATATCGCAAACGCCAGGGCTTCATCAGCAGTATCAAACACTCAGTAGCGAAATGAGCACAGTGCAAAACAAACTACGCCAAGCACAAATTGAGCTACCTCAGTTACAAGAACATAATCAAAGCTTAACTAATCAAAACAAATTGCTTAATCAACAAATTACTGAGCTGCAAACAACGCTTGAGCAAGAACGCGCTCAAAAACAAGCAGCCACTGCAAAAGAAAAACGCCAACTACTTACTTATGGTGGCGCTATTGCTTTTATAGGTTTGTTTTTAGGTATTATACTTACCGTTGTACTTTCGCGCCGTAAGCGCTACGAAGGGTGGGCTTAATTAACCTAAACTTTAATTAACTAAGTTTAAAGCCGCTGGCTAATCATTAAAAAAGCACCCTTAGGTGCTTTTTTAATGTGTGTGTAATGTATTGCAATAAGCATTTGGTTTTTAAACATCCAAACGTAAACCAGGATCCTGCTTAATTTTTTCTATTACCATGTAAGTATGGTGAGTACCTACTCCCGGAATATCGACCAAATCTCCTAGCACCTGTCGATACTCATCCATATCCGAGACCCTAATTTTTAGCAGGTAGTCGTACCCTCCCGCTACCATATCGCACTCTACAACTTGCTCAATTTTAAGTATATGCTCTTTAAATACTTTAAAAACAGCCGTGTTAGATGTCACCAGCGATACTTGCACATGCGCTACTAAGCTCTGATTCAGCTTTTGTTCGCTAAGCTTTGCAAAGTACCCTTCTATATAGCCTTCTTGCTCTAAACGTTTTACACGGTCAAGGCATGGACTAGGACTTAAATTAACCTGTTTTGCTAGGTTAACATTAGAAATTCTGCCGTTCTTTTGAAGAACGTCTAATATTGCTAAATCGATACGATCAAGCAGGCGTAATCTATTTGGACTTGTCATACAGAATTTTATACGGATAAGTTGAAAATATGCCCTGTAAATTATCGTAAATCGTGAAATTTAACCAGCATATTCTGCTGAAATTTAATTAGAATGCACGCATTACATCACTGGTAATTTATTGGTAGCAAAGTTGCTTTAGCTCAACAGCCCAAGCACATAAATTTTGTTCTACTATTTACATATTAACATTCCTAAGGGTTGCTTATGTTATTCAATGGCGATTTGACAACAACCTGTCCTACAAGACAGAAAATTCGTGATTTTTACCGCATTGATGAAAATGCTGTTATTGATCATATTTTACCACTTGCAGAAGTGGGTGTTAAAGCACGAAGCCGTGCATGGGAAAGAGCTCGCCAGATTGTTTTAAACATTCGAAAAGATCAAGACGGTCAAAGCGGTGTAGACGCACTTTTAAATGAATTCTCACTCTCTAGTGAGGAAGGTGTAGTGTTAATGTGTTTGGCCGAAGCCCTACTTCGCGTACCAGACAAAGCCACGCAAGATACGTTAATTCGTGACAAGCTTGCTAAAGGTGATTGGAGTTCTCATTTAGGAAGCAGCGATTCTTTATTCGTTAATGCTTCTTCGTGGGGATTATTAGTAACCGGTAAAATGGTTAACTACACAGATAAAACCAAAGAACAGCAATTTGGCATGCTTAAAAAGACCATAGGTCGTTTAGGCGAGCCTGTGATTCGCAAATCTGTAAACTTTGCCATGAAAATTATGGGTAAGCAGTTCGTTATGGGTCGCACCATTGACGAAGCCATTGAACGCGCTGCTGAAAAAGAGCAAAAAGGCTACGTATACTCATACGACATGCTAGGCGAAGGCGCGCGCACAATGAAAGATGCCAAGCGTTACTTCGACAGCTACATGAACGCAATCCATGCAATTGGTAAAGCGGCAAATGGCCGTGGCCCAGTTAAAAGCCCTGGTATTTCAGTTAAACTTTCTGCTATTCATCCACGTTATGAGTTCACGCATAAAGACCGCGTAATGGCCGAAATTGTGCCTAAACTAAAAGAGCTCGCGCTTGCTGCTAAAAAATACGACATTGGCTTTACAGTTGATGCAGAAGAAGCTGACCGCTTAGATATTTCGTTAGATGTTATAGAAGCGGTATTTAGCGATGAAGATTTAGGTAACTGGCAAGGTTTTGGTTTAGCCGTACAAGCATACCAAAAGCGCGCTATTTTTGTTATTGAATGGGTAACTGAACTTGCTACTCGTGTAGGCCGTAAAATGATGGTTCGCCTTGTAAAAGGTGCCTACTGGGATACAGAAATTAAAACCACGCAACAAGATGGTTTAGAGCACTACCCAGTATTTACGCGTAAAGCAACTACCGATGTATCTTACAAAGCCTGTGCTATTAGAATGCTAGAAGCACGCGATGTACTGTACCCGCAATTTGCAACACACAACGCTTACACGGCAGCCACTATTTTAGAAGTTGCTAAAGGCGATAACACCGGATTTGAATTCCAGCGTTTACACGGTATGGGCGAATCTTTATTTGACCAAATCGTAAATGAAGAAAAAATTCAATGCCGTGTTTATGCACCCGTTGGCCAGCACGAAGACCTACTTGCCTACTTAGTACGTCGTTTACTTGAAAATGGCGCTAACTCATCGTTTGTAAACGCCATTGTAGATACCACTAAACCAGTTGAGTCGCTATTACCTGATCCAGTAGAAACACTGCAAGGTTTACGTAATAAGTACAATACGCAAATTAAAATGCCAATCGACTTATACGGCGACGAACGTGCTAACTCTAAAGGCATGGACTTAACCGATATTAATGTAATTACGCCATTCAAAGAAAACCTTGAAAGCTGGTTTAACGAGCACTTAATTGATCAAAGCCAAGTACCTGAAGGCGCATTAGCGGTTAAAAACCCAGCTAATCACAACGAAATCATCGGCCACGTTAAACTGCAATCTGGCGATGAGATGAAAGACATTTTGGCCAATGCAGAAGCGGCATTTGAGTCATGGTCACAAACATCTGTAAAAGAGCGTGCTAATTTATTACGCCGCGTGGCTGATATTTTAGAGCGTCACCACGACGAACTCGTAGCTATATGTATTAAAGAAGCCGGTAAAATTGCGCAAGATGGTATTGACGAAGTACGTGAAGCCGTTGATTTTTGTCGTTACTACGCGGCACGCGCAGAAGAACTTGCAAGCGATGAGCGCTTTGAAGCACGCGGTGTAATTTTATGTATTAGCCCGTGGAACTTCCCGCTTGCTATTTTCTTAGGTCAGGTGGCCGCTGCCATTGTGACTGGTAATACTGTTATTGCAAAACCTGCAGAGCAAACAAGCTTAATCGCACTTCGCGCTATTGAGTTAATGCTTTCGGTTGGCTTACCAGAGCATGTAGTACAGCCGGTGATTGCCCGTGGTTCTGAGGTAGGTAAAACAATTGTACCTGATGAGCGCATTCAGGCTGTTATGTTTACCGGTTCTACAGAAACAGGCACACTTATTTCACAAACACTGGCTGCGCGTAACGATATTCAAGTACCGTTAATTGCAGAAACCGGTGGCCAAAACTGTATGATTGTCGATTCAACAGCGCTGCCAGAGCAAGTTGTTGATGATGTAATAAGCTCAGGTTTCCAAAGTGCAGGCCAGCGCTGTTCAGCACTGCGTGTATTATTTATACAAGAAGATGTAGCCGATGGCATTATAGAAATGCTTAAAGGCGCACTCGCCGAGCTGCATATTGGCGACCCGTCATTACTTTCTACCGATGTAGGCCCAGTAATTGATGAAAAAGCCCTTAAAACGCTAAATGATCATGTTGAATACTTAAAAGGTAATGCAACACTTCATTACGAGTGTAAGATCCCTGATAACACCGAAAATGGCGCCTACTTTTTTGCCCCTCGTTTATACGAAATCGAAGATTTATCAGTACTTAAACGTGAAGTATTTGGTCCATGTGTGCACATTGTTCGCTTTAAAGCGAATGATATCGACAACGTGATTGACCAAATAAACAACACAGGTTATGGCTTAACAATGGGTGTTCACTCACGTATTGAAGAGCGTTGTGAGTACCTAGCTAAAATGTCGCGTGCGGGTAACGTATATGTAAACCGCAACATGATTGGTGCCATTGTCGGTGTGCAACCGTTTGGTGGCCGTGGTTTATCTGGTACTGGCCCTAAAGCCGGTGGCCCTAACTACCTGCAGCGCTTAGTAAAAGAGAAAGCATCACCTGATAACGTGCAAATGACTAACCTAACGCCAGATGAGCTTGATTTACACCATTACAGCGGTGCAAACGAGCAAGTTGAAAAGCTAATGGCTAACTCAATGCGCGATGAGAAAATTTGGCGTGCAACACCGTTAAATGACCGTGTATCGGCTGTTCGTCAGTTGCTTGCTAAAGTAGCAACGGTCGAAATTATTGATGACCTAGCGGACGATTTGGCATTAACGCTTTCAGAAGCGCGTGCACAACTTAACCGATTAGAAAAACACATGCGTAAGTTTACTACTTTGCCTGGGCCTACTGGTGAATCAAACACCTTGCACCTTGAAGCACGTGGTTGCGTAGTATGTTATGCAGATAAAAGCACGTCATTTAACTTTTGGGCGCTTTCAATCATCACAGCACTTGCTGCAGGTAATACAGTAATTACGGTAGCATCAGAGCTATTTTACGATGAAGCGGTAGCCTTTAAAGATAAGTTTATTGCCACAGGCGTTGCTGAGGGAGTGTTCCAGGTTGCAAAACCTAATCAACTACAAGCTATTTTGGCTCACCCTCACTTAGCGGGTGCGGTGGTTGCTGCACGTTCGTCTCGTTTAGGTTACTTCAGCCAACAACTTGCACAGCGTAAAGGCGCTATTTTGCCAGTAATTACTTCAGAGTATTACGATACGTTGATTAAGCGCTTAATTACTGAAAAAACGATCAGTATAGATACTACCGCATCTGGTGGTAATACTTCACTGATGACCCTAGTAGAAGATGACGAATAGCCCATCTAGTACTAATTAACTAAAAATGTAAAAAAAGGCACTTAAAAGTGCCTTTTTTTTTACCCTGCAACGTATAATGATGCTAATTTAAACAAAGACCCATTACAGAAGTAAAAAAATTGAAAGTTATCTCTATTTCGCAATTACAGCCTGGCATGTTTGTTCAAAGTGTTACAAAACAAACTGGGCGCATTAAAATTAAAAACCAAGGCTGGGTTAAGACTCAGGCGAGTATCGATAAGCTCAAAAAAGCGGGCATTTTAGAAATAGAGATAGATCCAGATAAAACATTAACTACACCCGAGCCCGACACCCAAGCCCCTGCGCCTAAGGCAGAGATTAAAAAACGCGACCCTTGGCTTAAAGTTCATAGTAGCGAACAAGAAATGGGCAAAGCTAAAAAGCTCTACGACGAAGCTAAAACACTTCAACAAAAGGCCTTTGGCGACATAAAAGCGGGTAGAGATATAGACATAGCGCCTTTTAAAGAGCTTGCCAGTGGCTTTATGGACTCTATTTTTAGAAACCAAGATGCCCTAGCCTGCTTAACGCAAATGCGTCAAAAAGATGCTTACTTATTAGAGCACTCTATCAACGTTTCTATTTTAATGGGTATTTTTGCAAAGCACTTAGGCATAGAGCGCGACATTATTGTAGAGCTCACTACGGGTGCTTTGTTGCATGACATAGGAAAAATTAAAATTCCTGACAAAGTGCTCAATAAACCGGGCCGCTTTAGTGAAGACGAATTTAAAATTATGCAAAACCATGCTCTGTATTCTAAGCAAATTTTGGAAGAAGCAGGATTAACGGGGATTGCTGTAGATATTGCCGGCCTACACCATGAGCGCTTAGATGGGAAAGGCTACCCGTTTGCCAAAAAAGGCGATGAGATAAGCCAATACGTACGTATGGCGTCAATTGTAGATGTATATGATGCACTTACGGCAGAGCGGGTATATAAAGCAGGTATGGAGCCTATAAAAGCGTTTAAAATTTTAAAAGACGGTTGCCCTGATAGCTTTGATGGTGAGCTACTTACTAAATTTATCCAATGTATTGGCATTCACCCAGTAGGCACCTTAGTGCGCTTATCTAGCCAAAAAGTAGGCTTGGTTACACAGAGTAACCCTGAAACACCTTTAAAGCCGGTGGTTAAAACATTTTATAGTGCTAAACACGGTCGCTACACGGAAATGCAAGATATAAACTTGGCAAATAAAAAAACAGCTGACAAGCTCGAATCAACTGTTAAGCCGACCGACTACAACATTGATTTAGAGCGCTTTTACAAAAACGCTATTTTACCTTGAGTTAAAAAGTAAAGCCGCAGTTTTGCGGCTTTACTTTATTAGCTGCGCTTTATTGCGGCCAATCCTGCAAAGCTTTAATACTGAATTCATAACCATCAAAATCAAGTACACTCTGCTCTGGGGTAATTTCGCGCACTGTTAGTGCCCCAATGCTCTCCCCTTCGTGTAGCTCTCTGCCATTAAGCTTTATCCAGCGTTTATCTGCACTTGAAGAGTATATATGTGCTTGGTATTTAATGCTTGGCAGCATGGCTTGTAAGCCATCTGGTAATAGCTCAACCGGTTTAACTCGAGATGAACTGCGTGAGGCCTGGGTTACTTCGTAATCTTGTTCTTGCTCCGAGTCTTTTATCGCTTGTGCAAAGGCATCTTTTAATTTACTCGGTACAGCATCAAGCTCCGGACTACTTTGCGGCGCTTGCGTGCTTGGGGTATTTTCACCATTCAGTGGTTTTCCAAGCACTTTGTACTTGCTCATATCTAAACCTGCTGAGCTTGTATTTTGTGCTTGCGGCTGCATAAATTGCGTGTTTTGGCCGTGTGCATTATAAGCAAGTGGATTATAGCTTTGCGTATTAGGTAGCTGTGCATTGTAAGTTTGCTGATTAAACGCATTTTGATTATACCCGTTAGCATTTATAGGGGTTTGCACATTGTAACCTGGTTGCTGCTGCGCCGGATTATCATTAATAGGGATATACTGCCCTTGTGGGGTAAGCAACATTTTTTGTACCCCGGTAGGTGTTTGTACATACACCAACTGCCCTTCAATCGTTGCTTTATTACTATTTTTTTCAGCCTCTGAAGACGGTGATGTTACAGGCTTTTCGGCTTTATTTTGCGCTGTAGTTGGCTCATCTGTTACTGCTTGTTTTTGTTTTTTGCTATCAGTGCTAACAACGTCAACCGGCTGGCTTGTTTTTAATAGTGCGCTGCTTTGAAACCACTTACCCGCTGTAAAGCCACCCGCTATGGCAATAAATGCTGCAATTGCGCCACCAAGTAGCCACACCATTTTTTTATAGCGCGTAAGTGCTTGCTGCTGTTTTAACTGCGCTGACTGCAAATCATATTGCTCGGCGCTCATATCTGCTTGTTGAGATTGCTTTAATGCATCTAATAAATAAGACATAAATTACCTAACTATATAATAAACGACATGCCAACACCTACTGCAAACAAAGCAGCAAATGCTAAGTAATAATAAACACGGCCAGTGGATTTAGGCGCATTATTCTGCGCAGCCACAAAATCCATAGGCAGTGATTCTTGGGCTGATTGTTTTATAATATCACTATCAACAATAAGCTGCTGCTTAGAAAAAGCCCCGACTAACGCGCGCTCACAGACTAAATTCATTAAGCGTGGAATGCCGCCAGTTAACTGATGTACAGCTTGCATAGCATCGAGCGAAAACACGCCTTTATCACACCCGGCAATATGTAAACGATGCTTTATATACGCAACTGTTTGCCCTTGGGTGAGCGGTAATAAGTGATACCGTGCTGTAATTCGCTGCGCTAACTGCCTAAGCTCAGTACGTTTTAATAATGCCTGAAGCTCTGGTTGACCCACTAAGACTATTTGTAACAGTTTTTTATGATCAGTTTCTATGTTGGTTAATAGTCGTAATTGCTCAAGCACATCGGGGGCAAGGAGCTGCGCTTCATCAATAATTAAAATTGTGTGCCCGCCCGCTTTGTTATTAGCCTCTAGGTGCTGCTTAATAATGTCGGTTAAACTTTTAAGGGTGGCATTTTGGGCATCGTAAGTAATGTTTAGCTCATCACAAATACTGGCCAAAAGCTCAAGCTCCGACAGCGCCGGATTATGGATCATTGCAACTTGAGTGTTCTCTGGCAGTTGCTCTAACATACTGCGGGTAATGGTGGTTTTGCCTGTTCCCACTTCGCCGGTTAGCAATACAAACCCGCCATCTTCGCCTAAACCATAGGTTAAATGGGCAAGTGCCTCTTTGTGGCGTTCGCTTAAAAATAAATAATGGGGGTTGGGCGAGATCGAAAATGGCTTTTCGCTCAAGCCAAAGTAGCTTAAATACACCGCAATGTTCCTTCGTCATTAAAACTCGGCCTATAATGGCAAAAAAAACGACAAAGTAACAACGTTGTATGCGCTTTATTATTGAAATAACGTAAATTTATGTAAAACAAAAAAGCGCCGCTAAATTTAGCGGCGCTTTTGTATTAAAGTTAAGTGCTTGGCTATTTTATTTTACTTAGTTTTCGTAACGCACTAAACGTAAATACACGTCACTGGTTTTAGCATGTAAGCTATTAAGCCCGCTATCAAACTGGTAAACCCATGCTGAGCTCATCGTGCTTACCCCTGAGGTATTACTCCAGTAGTTTTGCAATTTAGTGCCTAAAAACACCTCTTCGTTAATACTTGGCTCGGTGCAGCTGTGCTCTAAAATACTGGCAAGCTCTTTAATATTAGGAACCTGCCAATCGTCGTAATCGGCAGTGGTGTCGTTTTCTGCACCTCTGAGTGCTTCTTGCCAATTAAGTGACGGAGAAGAGCCTGTACATGTTTCAGTGTCGCTATCGTAAACTTGTCCGTAGCTACAACGTTGCCACATTAGGCCTGTTTCTGTATCTAACACTGTGCCATCCTCATTAAGGGTGAAGCGAGTGGTTGGTGTTGTTGTATCCGCCCCGTCGTAACACGTTTGCGCTGCGGCTAGTTGAAAGCTTGCGCTAAATACAGCCATTGAAAATAGTAAGCATGTTTTCATGATTTTCTCCTATCGGCTTCTGACTAAACGTACATACGCGTATTTTTCTTTCGGGTAGGCTAAGTCATTCCCGTTGCTCATATCGATAATGTACGCTTGCGATAAGCTGGTACCATCGGCTGCAGTTTGTGATGTCCAGTACGGTAAATTCACATCATCTATAGCGCCTGCTTCTGGCATATTTGGAAAAAACGCTTCATCAATTAATACGTTTTCGCCCTGCTTGCCATAATCTATTAAGCTCAACAGCTCAGTGTAAGTTGGTAAGCGCCAATTGGTACCGCCGCAAAAATCTAAGTCGTTCACTTCATTTATATAGGTTTGCACACCACAGCTTGTATCATCTGGACAGGTGGTATTAGCGGTACTGGTATCGGTAAAGGTTGTCGTGCCTAAATCCCAAAAGTAATGATTTTGGCCATCGCGTAAGGTGGTATTAGGTAATGTACCTGACTCTACACTTTTCACTTCCCACACAAGCCCCGTTACGTTGTCGCGTATACAAGTAAAGTCGTCACTATCATCCGCTACTTCATCAGCAAACTGATTTAGCTTAGTGTAGTCAAACGCAAGGTTACCTTGGCCTGCTTTATCGAGTTGGTTGGCAAAGCTGTCTCGGCCAAGCTCTGCATCTTGACCCGGAAAGTCACTACTTTGGCAATTGATACGCTGGGTATTGTTATAACACTCGCCTAGGCCACTGTCGTTAATTAACCCTAATGCTTTTGGTGATACGTCAATAAATACGGTATCGGTGTCAGTGCGCCCTTTAGAATCAGTAACAGTGACTTCAAAGCTCAATGTGGTATCTAAATCAACGTCGGAGGCAAAAAATGTCGTGGTACATTGGCTAGTATTTGCCAGCGTTTCGGCATTGCCTGTTAATTGTTGCCAGCTACACGAAAACGTATCTGTTAGGGTGTCACTTTCACTTGCATCTAAGGTCACTTCCTCAAATTCTTCAACGTTTTGGTCATCTCCGGCATTGGCCACAACCAGCTCGTCTGTTTTATTTAATGTCATACTGTATTCAGTACTTGCCTCGCCGCCCTCGTCGTCGGTAACGCTTAATTGCCATATTAAATTTGTATTTGATTCAAGCAGCGGGTGGCTAAAACTTACCGTAGAGTTGTCAAAGTCGGTTACATCTAAATCAGGGCCTGAAATTAATTGCCACTGATAGCTATTAATTTGGCCATTTTCATCAGGGTCGCTCGACTCTTCAGCACTTAACGTTACGGTGTCGTTATAGGTTGAAGGCAGTGTTTCTGGGGCTGTTTGACTAACAACAGCAAGCGGTAATTGATTACTTGAGGTAATAAATATGCTCACGTTGTCACTAACTAAGCTGCCGTTATCTGTTTGATAGCTTACAGATAGAACAAGTTCACTGTCGGCTTTAACATCGGGCGCAGTAATTGTTTGCTCTGCACCTTCAAGCGGGAAGCCGTCCACAGATGGGCCGCTAACGCGCTGCCAAGTAAAGGTACCATCGGCTGGTGAGCCTTGTGCGGTGATTGTAAACTCTGTTTTTTCTACAACCTGAAGATCGGTTCCGGCATTAACCGAGGTTTCAACAGCAGAGTCATCACTACCGCCACCTCCACCGCCACAGGCAGCCAATAAAAAACAAGATATAAGGGGAGTAAAAGCAAACGCTTTCATAAAACGCACCTATAATGTCAAATAATTACTATAGTGTAATCACTAGCAATAAAGGTGCCATTTAGAGTTATACCAATTCGCTTAATTAAGTGCTCCATTTTGAGGCTGGAAAACGTGTTGGTAGCTAGGCGAAAAATTCGCTAGTCAGTTGTTCTAAATGAGAACTTTTTAACACGTTTAGCCTCACAAAATGATTAAGTATTATTGTGGATTGGTATTACATATACGTATCTTGATGAATACGCACAAACAGCTTAGTGCCTATTTTTGAGTAATCTACTTTGTATTCACGCCCATCAAGCGCCTGAATAAACAACAGCTGTTTTTCTTCACCAAAAATATCAGCGCTACTTACATTAACAATTTCAAGGTAACGCTCTTTGGCATCACGCCGGTTTTTAGGTAGGTCCTCTTTAAATGGCTCCAAACCATTTTGAGTTACCTTTATACGTGGGTGCTGCTCTGCATTTACAATGACTAGATCAAGCTTTTTATCTTTATGGATGATGGTATTGCGACCACTCTTTATAAAAGATCTTTCTTGGCTCATTATTTTTCCTACTATCGCATTTAGTGTCCAACTTGCGATGCTATAAACCGTTCAGGTGCGCGTTTCCATTTATTTAAATCGGCACTGAACGACCAAATGTCTGTCTCTAATACACTTGCGGGTAACAGTAAATTATATCCCGTTAACAACTCAAGGTGCTTGGCTCTGTTAGCAAACATAGCTATAAGTCCAGTATAGCTAAATCCTTTAGGTGAGGTGTATTGTGTCTCTTCTATTAACCATTCTGATGGGCAATTGCCATTTTTGCAATGTTTTTGAACAGCTTGCATAAATAAATTACGCTGCTCTATCAGTAGTTTTCCGGCAATGCGTGGGTGTATAGCGCTTAAAAATTCGTCCATATCATTGAGTTTTAAACCTACTGCGTTTAATTCAAGGTATTCAAGGCCGTCAGCCACCTTAGGAATACCGCTGTGGTGTAAGTTACTAACATGTAACTGCCACTGGCCATACTTATGCTGATACACAAGTAAGGACTCACTAAGCACTAAACTGTAATAAGGTTCCTGTGTTTTTAAAAAACCAATAAAAATAGCAGCTATGCACATGCTTACTAAAAAAATTTCTATTAAGCTAATTTCACCCGGGCGCAGTAAATTAAACAGCATAATAAATACTAAACCTACGCTGCCTACAGTAAGTACTTCAATGCCATTGCGCGCCCCTTGCGCCCTGTATTTTATTATTGAACTTGGCTTACCCATATTGGTAAAAAGCCATATAAAATAAAAACATAACAATACCCCAAAGTATTATTTTTCTCATTGTTAAACAGGTTTTACACTGCGGTGGTTGCTTCATCGTTTTATCATAATTTTAGTGTTAAATGGGAACAAGTAATTAGTCTCATAAATTTTTACGCCTAACGCACAAATTTATGAGACACATAACCGCCTTTTCACGGTCTTATTTCGTACAATACTTACAATTTATTTTCAGGTATGAAAACGATGTATTCAAAACAGTCAGGTAAAGCTCTTTTTCCATTTTTAATTACGCTTCTTGTTATTTTAAGTGTGTACTTATATTTGCCATCTAGCCATGGTGAACAATCTAATTCAAGTGATACACCCACACAGGTAATGGCTCATACGGTATCGTCTCAAGAAAACATCGTTATGATTGAAGCCATAGGCAGTGCACGCGCAAACCAAGCAATTTATATAAAAAGCGCACAAAGCGATTATGTTACACACATATATTTTGAAGATGGCGACTTAGTAAGTAAAGGCCAACGCCTTGTGCAGCTGCAAAATCAGCAAGAACAATACGCTGTAAAAGAGTTAGGCATTAACTTAAAAGAAGAAAAACGTCAGTTAAGCCGCCTTACTGAGCTTTCTCGTACGCAATCTACCGCTAAATCATTATTAGAAGAGCAGCTTTCTCGCGTAGATGCCACGCAAGCTCAACTAGAAAGCGCTAAAACCAAACTTGATGAAATGCTAATTACCGCACCGTTTTCTGGCTTATTAGGCAAACGAGAAGTGTCGGTTGGTGCTTATGTAAGTAGCGATACAATTATTACAACGCTTGATGATATTAGTATTATAAAAGTTGACTTTAAAGTCCCTGAAAAATATTTATCTCAACTTAACCTAGGCATGAAAGTACATACTCAAAACGATGCCTACCCAGGGCGCACTTTTACCGGCAAAGTGACCCATATTAGTTCTCGTATCGACTCGATTACTCGCAGTGTAGAAGTAACCGCAAGCTTTGCTAATAAATCCGGGTTATTACGCCCAGGGATGCTTTTAAACACCGCTTTGGAGCTTAGTAGTAATCAGGCGCTTATGGTGCCAGAAAAAGCCGTGATCCCACTGCAAGATAAACATTTTGTATACCAAGTAAAAGAGGGTATTGCCAACAAGGTAGAAGTGCATGTTGCTGGCAGAAATAACGGCTGGGTAGCGATTGATGAAGGCCTTAGCGATGGCGAGCAAGTGATTACCGAAGGCATTATTAAAATTCGCCCTGGTAGTAAAGTAAGTGTTGAGGGTTAATCGGTGAAAATTACAGATACGAGTGTTAAACGCCCTGTTTTTGCCATAGTAATTAACTTACTACTGCTAACATTTGGCTTGGTGGCTTTTTCGATGCTACCACTTAGAGAATACCCAGATATTGAAACCCCTATTGTTAGTATTAGTACTGACTACACTGGTGCTTCGGCAGAAATAGTCGAGACAAAAATAACGCAAATATTAGAAAACCGGATATCGGGCATTGAAGGCATTAAAAGTATTAATTCTTCAAGCAGAAATGGGCGCTCTAATATCGTTATTGAGTTTGATATAAGCCGTGATATTGACGCAGCCTCAAACGATGTACGAGAGCGAGTTGCCCGCGCACTAGATAACCTACCAGAACAAGTGCGCCCACCAGAGGTATCTAAGTCAAACAGCGACGAGAGCCCTATTGCTTGGTTTGTACTTAACAGCGAAACCATGAACTCGCTGCAATTGAGCGATTATGCACAGCGCTTTATTGTCGACCGATTAGCCGTTGTAGATGGCGTTTCAAATGTACGTATTGGTGGTGAGCGCCAATACGCCATGAAAATTTGGCTAAACCGCCAAGCCATGGCTGCTCGTGGGATCACTTCAAGTGATATCGAAAACACCCTACGCAGTGAAAACGTAGAGCTACCAGCAGGTGAAATTGAATCTATCGACCGCGATTTTACCGTACGTACAGCGCGTAGCTATAAAGACCAACGTGATTTTCAAAACTTAGTTATTAAACGCGGTGAAGACGGCTACCTTGTGCGTTTAGGTGAAGTTGCCGATGTACATTTAGAAGCCGCCGACGATGAAAGCCTGTTCCGTGGTAACGGCCGTAACATGATTGGCCTTGGCATAGTAAAGCAAGCTAAAGCAAACACCTTAACAGTGGTAGACAACGCCCGCAGTGAACTTGAAAAAATAAAACGTAATTTGCCAGAGGGCACCACTATTCAAGACAGCTACGATTCGTCTATTTTTATTAAAGAGTCAATCAACGAAGTATATAGCACGCTTGCCATTTCTATGGGGTTAGTGGTGTTAATAATATTTATCTTTTTAGGTAATATTCGCGCTACGCTTATCCCCGCCGTTACTGTGCCTGTAGCACTTGTTGGCAGCTTTATGTTTTTACTTGCCATGGGTTATTCAATCAACTTATTAACCTTACTTGCGCTGGTATTAGCGATTGGTTTGGTCGTAGATGACGCCATTGTAATGCTTGAAAATATTCACCGTCGTATTGAGCTTGGCGAACCACCTTTATTAGCGGCCTTTAGAGGCGCCCGCGAAGTAGGCTTTGCAATTATTGCGACAACGCTTGTGCTTATTTCGGTGTTTGTGCCTTTAGTATTTATGGATGGGCGAATTGGCGCTTTGTTTACAGAGTTTGCAATGGCTGTAAGTGCCGCGGTGTTTTTCTCTAGTATTACTGCCCTTACGCTCTCGCCTGCGCTGTGCTCTAAAGTTTTAAAAGCGTCAGAAAAAGAAAGTAAATTTAGCCAATGGATGGACCGTGTTTTTAGCAAAGTTGAAAACAGTTACCGCCAATCGCTTACCTCAAATATGACCAAAAAATGGGGCTTAATGATAAGCCTAGTACTTGCTGGTTTTGTTAGCTACTCGTTGTTTTTACAAGTGCCCTCTGAGCTTACGCCAAAAGAAGACCGCGGTACCTTTTTTATTATGATGAGCGGCCCTGAAGGCGCAAGTTATGAAAATAACGCTGCCAACATGGCCAAAATAGAAGAGCGCCTGCTTCCTTACTCAGAAGCTGGCGAATTAAGCCGTGTTTTAGTGCGCGTACCGGGCTGGGGCGGCAGTGGCGGTGTTGCTATCGTTGGTATGGCCGATTGGGATAAGCGCAAGCGCTCTACCTGGGAAGTTATGGACGAAATAAGCGCCAAAATGACCGAAGTAACAGATGTACGTGCCTTTGCTATTATGCGCCGTGGTATTGGCGGTGGCGGCTCCTCTCGCCCCATTGAGTTTGTACTACAAGGTAACGATTACGAGCAACTTGCTGATTGGCGCGACCGCATTATAGAGCGCGCAGAAAAAAATCCAGGCTTGGTAAGAATCGATCACGACTATAAAGAAACCTTTCCACAATTTTTAGTCAGCATAGATAAAAACAAAGCCGCCGATTTAGGTGTGTCAGTATCAGATGTAGGCACCACGCTAGAAACCATGCTAGGGCAGCGCCGTGTTACCACCTTTATTGACCGTGGTGAAGAATACGATGTAATTTTAAAAGGCACTAAACAAGACTTTACAAACCCTACTGACATTTCAAATATTTACCTTAAATCACGCAGTGGTGAACTGGTCCCACTAGATAGCCTTATAAGCTTAAAAGAAGAGGCCACAGCATCGCGCTTAAACCGTTATAACCGAATGCGCGCCATTACACTAAGCGCTAATCTTGCGGACGGTTATACACTTGAACAAGCACTTAACTTTTTAAACAAAGTAGCCGCTGAGGAAAACGACATTGACGGCGCTGTAGATTATAAAGGTGAATCACAATTATATTACGAAGGCGCATCGGCCATGACCTATGTATTTGTGCTTGCCCTAACTGTAACCTTTTTAGTTTTAGCTGCCCAATTTGAAAGCTTTATGCACCCGTTTGTCATTATGCTAACAGTACCACTTGGCCTAATGGGCGCCATGTTTGGCCTATGGGTAACCGGCTTAACGCTTAATATTTATAGCCAAATTGGTATTGTAATGCTGATAGGTTTAAGCGCTAAAAATGGTATTTTAATAGTCGAATTTACCAACCAACTGCGCGATAAAGGCGTAGAATTTAGCGAGGCTATTTTGCAAGCGGCCACTCAGCGCCTGCGCCCAATAATAATGACCTCTCTGACTACGGTAATGAGCGCAGTGCCTTTAGTATTGGCATCAGGCCCAGGCGCAGAGAGCCGCATGGTAATTGGTGTGGTGGTATTTACAGGGGTTATTGTATCAACATTGCTAACACTTTATGTTGTGCCTGCAGCGTATTATGCCCTAGCCCGCAACACACAGTCGCCAGAATTTTTACAGCAAAAATTAAATAAGCAAGCCGACTCTCACCCGCTCAAAGACAGCGAAGAAATTTAACTGAGCTTACACTGCGCCGTAACTTGCTGTTACGGCGTATTCAATTTATGCTCGCCTTAATACTGTAACATACATAATTAGGACAACTTATGAGCACATCAACACAACTAGCAACATTTGGTGGAGGCTGTTTTTGGTGTATAGACGCTGCATTCAGACGAGTAAAAGGTGTACTAAACGTAAGCTCAGGTTACACCGGCGGCCATACCGACAACCCCACGTATAAATCAGTCTGCTCTGGTACAACAGGCCATGCTGAGGTTGTGCAACTGGAATTTGACAGCGCTGTAGTGAGTTTTGAAACACTGCTTAGCATGTTTTTTACGTTACACGATGCCACGCAATTAAATCGCCAAGGTAACGATATTGGCACACAGTATAGAAGTGTTGTTTATTACCACAACGATGCGCAATTAAGTCAAACCAATGAGATGATAGCCCAGTTACAAAACCATATTAGCGAGCCAATAGTGACAGAGGTTAGCCCTGCGACCACATATTACCCAGCAGAGCATTATCATCAAGATTACTACAACGAAAACCCACAGCAGGGTTACTGTAGTATTTTAATTGCGCCTAAGTTACACAAGTTTGAAACTGTATTTAAAGAGTTTTTAGCTGACTAGCTAATTTGCGTTGTTAAAATAATTCTAATACCAATCCGCATAATTAAGTGATCTATTTTGAGGATGGATAAACGTGTTGATAGCAAGGCAAAAAATCCGCTATTTAGTTGTTCTAAATGAGAATTTTTTAACGCAGATAGCGACACATTTAGCCCCTGAAAATGATTAAGTATTAATGCGAATTGGTATAAATACACATTAAAAAGCCCGATATAAATCGGGCTTTTGTATATTAAAAAACGCTATTAAAACTGATAGCTTGCACCTACAAAAAAGCGGCGCTCTGGGGTGTTGTAGTAATATACTTCACCGCTTATAAAGTCAGCTCTTGAGTCAACCACATTGTAATCTCTGTCAAATAGGTTCTCTACACGCAGCGACAGCTCAATATTATCGTTTACATGATAGTTACCCGCTAGGTTCCAAAGTGTATACGATCCTAGGCGCGTTACTGCCCCCTCGCGATCACTGCGGTATTGCATATCAATGCGAGCATCAAAATCACCAAATTGCTTTGCGAGCTCCCAATTAACAGTGCGCTTGGCAACATTGCTTAGCTCATCGCCGGTTTCTTTGTTTTCGGCACTTAAATATGCAAAATTAAAGTGGCTATCAAAACCTAAAATTTGCTGTGTAAGGCTAAACTCAACCCCTTCATAGCGAGCTTCGTTTATATTAGCTAACGCAAAGTTTTCATCGTAATCAATTTTATCTTCGATATCGTTTCTAAAAATTGCAAAATCGACTTGTGCACTGTCAAAATTAACATTTACACCAAGCTCGCGGTTTATTGACTTTTCAGGTTGGAGATCCGGATTACCAAAATTTGGGTAGTATAAATCGTTAAATGTTGGCGCTTTAAAACCTGTGCTTTGACTAATTCTAAATGTTGAATTTTCAGATAAATGATAACCAGCCGCCGCAGTATAGGTTGTTTCATCACCAAACTGTTCATCGTCGTCTTGGCGAAGAGTTAAATTGGCAAGCACAGTGTCGGTGTCGTAATAAGCCCCAACAAACACTGCTAATACATCGCGGCTATCCTCATCAAATGCTTGCGAGCTGTGCGATACATCATCGTTATACCAATTAACGCCGCCGCTAATATTAAGCGCATTTGTTAAGCGGTATTGGCCGCTGTAATCTACTTGCGAGCGCTTAGTAATAAATGTACTGGTTAATGGCCCGCCGGTAAAAAAGTCCACATATGTGCTGTCAGAATCATCGGTTGCAAAAGCAACATCTATAGCATGAGATTGGTTAGTGTAGTTTTTGCTCCACTGCGCCGACAGTTGATAGTTTTTAAAGTCCCCTCTTTCAACCGTGCTCGTAGCCGGGCTAAAGCTGCTATCGTAGTCCGCGTAGCCTTCGCTGTACTGGCCTAGTAGCTTAAAGTTACCGTAATGTGCATCTGCATAGTTTACTTTAAAGCCTACGTTTTTATTTTCATAGCTGTCGTCATCGGGCGCTATACCTTGTAATGCATCAAAACCATCGGTTTTTTCAAAGCCTGCATTAAATGCGCTAACCACTTCATCTGATTTTACTGAACCTGCAAGCTGATAGTTTTGATAAGCGTTAGAGCCAAATGTGGCATCAAGTGATACATTGCTCGCTTCACGCGTTATTATATTAATAACCCCAGCTAATGCATCTGAGCCATACACAGCTGCACGCGAGCCTTTTATGATCTCGATTCGCTCAATACTATTTAGCGGCACGTTACTTAATGCTTTTTGTCCTAGCGTGGCTGAGCCCGTGCGTACACCATCAATTAAAATTAACGTATCGCCAGAACCTGTACCACGTAAAGATACGCCCGACGTTTGGCCAAAACCACCATTAGGATTAATTTGAAAACCCACCTGTGTGCTTAGTAAGGTCGGTAAATCGCGTACATTGCTTGCATCTATTTCGGCGCGTTCAATTACATTAACGCTCGCTAATACATTATTTATTGATTGTTCAAATTTATTAGCGGTAACAGTGATTTTTTCAATTGGGCTTTGTGCAGCAGATACAGAAAAAGACAGCGCAGCCGAGATAGCAACGCCAAGAGTTGTTTTATTTAGCATGATGTTCCCTATCTTTGCCCACCGCAAAGATTTAAGTAAGTAAGATTACTTCAAGGCCGGTCTCCGGACTCAGTAAACACATAAATGCGTTAATACTTTACCGTTGCGGGGGCAGTGTTGGGATTGCTTTTGTCATAAAGGCGCACCAACTTCCCGATTATCTCGCTGTTAGTTTTAATACTTTAAACCCTGTATTTAGCAACCAGCAAGCACCTTGAAAATAGGCGGTTATTGTGAGCAGTTTGTTTACAAATGTCAACGGACGTCTATATAGCTAAAGGTTATATTATTTATTTTCAGTAAAGCTGGATCTTACGCCGTATGAACTTAAAAGCGCTGTGATTTTAGGTTTTATTTCAGACGAATTTAAAAGCTTATCCATTTGTTTTACCGTAATTTTACTGCGCGCAGGATTAACTAAAAAATGAGTATCGTATATAGCATCTGGGATATTACTCTTATAAAGCAGGTTCATATTAAAAATGTTGTTCTTTTTAAAGTATTGATAAGCTATGTTATTTAACACCCCAACATCGGCACGCTTTAATAGCAGCATTTTAACAACGTTAAACTCATCGATTGTTAAACTAACTTGGTGTTCATCACTTAAATATTGTGCATCGGTTATAAAATCAGCAAAACGATAGGAATACCCCAATACCCCCGCTTTTGTTAAAGCATGTAAGTCATCGAAATAGCTTTGCTTT
Organism: Pseudoalteromonas sp. UBA6610; assembly: GCF_002433295.1. Lineage (NCBI taxonomy): Bacteria > Pseudomonadati > Pseudomonadota > Gammaproteobacteria > Alteromonadales > Pseudoalteromonadaceae > Pseudoalteromonas > Pseudoalteromonas sp. UBA6610. The sequence goes on from NZ_DJHW01000017.1 coordinate 54,983, forward strand.
TGGGCGTTTTGTGCCAGCGTATAGAACTCATTTTTAGCAATAACATAAAAGCTCGTTTCCTTTAAGGCACTTCTTGCTACCTCAGGCACCCATTGCATAGCCATTAAAAATAACATGTCGAATTCCCCCCATTCGACCCACTTTTTGAGCCTTTTTACAGGCAAAGAGTTAAGAGTAAATTTATATTCGCTTTGAGAGTCATTGAGTATTTTTACAAACTCAGGCGCTAACCCTTGCTCTTTTTCGGCATTAATAATAATTGGAAAGTAACCGTCCTCTACCAACACATCTACATTTATTGGCTTGGCAAAGCTAAACTTACTGCTCGCAATAATAATTATAAAAACAAGAAACTTAAGCATTTAAAGCCTTTAACAGTCGCTATTAAGTAATATTGATATTAAGAATAGCCTAATATACACAACTGCGTGATAAGCAGGTTTAATAATGCATTTAAATAACGTTAAAAGAGTATGGAATAACAGTGGACTAATTTTACACAGGTAAAAGGAGTTTAGGCTTGCAGGTAAATAAAGGCTGTAATTAGGGCGGGGTAAAATGTGTGGCTAATATATTTAATAACCACACACTTAAATTCTCACTTTAAAATACTAAAGACACTTAGCTTATTAATCGCGAAAGTTTTTAAACTGGAAAGGCTGACCTAAATCTGCAGTGCGAACGACTTGCATAGCGGCTTGTAAATCGTCACGCTTTTTACCCGTTACACGTACCTCTTCACCTTGAATAGCAGCTTGTACTTTTACTTTTGAGTCTTTAATGGCTTTAACTACTTTTTTAGCCATGTCTTTCTCAATGCCTTGCTTAAGTGCAACATTACGAAACACGTTTTTACCAGCACGAGTGATGTCTTGTAGTTCCAAGCTTGCTACGTCCATACCACGCTTAGAAATTTTACCTGCTAAAATATCAAACAATTGCATAACTTGTGAGTCAGCTTCAGCTTTTAGTTTAATTGTTTTGTCGTTTAGCTCAATTGATGCGTCAACACCTCTAAAGTCAAAGCGCGTTTCTAGCTCACGGTTGGCGTTATCTACTGCATTTTTAGCTTCGTTCATTTCTACTTCTGATACGATATCAAATGAAGGCATTGGGTTCTCCTAACTATTAAATCTAAATTTATGCGCCGATTATAACGCTAAAATTATAAATCTTTACATTTTTCTGCCAGTTGTTCAGGTGCGATACTAATTTAGTTTGATATACTGCAGCCTCTTTTTTAAGCGGTTTTAGGATTTATCGTGACAAGGCGTGTTTACCAAGCAGTTTTTTTGATTAGTATTGTGGTGTTTACCCTCTTATTTGCCAAAGAAATAAAAGGCGGCGTTACGAACTTATTTCCACATGTTGATAAAGTTGCCCACTTTGGGATATTTTTTATACTTGCCATCATTATGGATAAAGCCTTTAAGTTACCGCTGTACACGCAAGTACTCTTGCTTGCGGGCTACGGTGCAGCAATAGAAATAATGCAAGATGCGCTTCCCTACAGGCAGGCCTCGTTAGGTGATTTTGTTGCTGATTTTGCCGGTGCGGCCACGTACTTTTTACTAAGAACCATTTTTACTCCTCGAAAAAAGAACCCTTATGGCTAATATTCTTATTATTGGCGACGGCGCTATTGGTTTATTGCTAAGCCATTTTTTATCTAAAGCTCACACTGTTCATGTGTTAACACGCAAAGCCACTGCAAATACACGCTTTTATTGCAAAGCAAAACAGCCTTCGCAAAAAATTAATGCACGATTCATTACACTTAAGCAAATTAATGAACAGCCCGCGTTTGATATTGTTATTTTTGCAGTAAAGGCTTTTCAGGTGCAATCGGCCTTTACGCAAATTAAACCCTTTTTATCGCCAAGTAGTGTACTTATTGTATCGCACAACGGTATGGGTAATGTTGAAACACTCAATGAGCAACTCGATAAGCAACAAGCGTTGTACTTTTTAACCACCAGCATGGCTGGCTTTAAAACAAACGACTTTATAGTACAGCACACCGGTGAAGGTAAAAGCGTATTAGGTGCCTGCAACCCTTGCGCGCACAGCTATCGCCAAGCAATGTGTGAGCAATTGCAAAACGTGCCGCAGCTAAGCTACAGTACTAATATTGAGCAGCTACGTTTTGAAAAACTATTAGTAAATATTGCCATTAACCCATTAAGCGCACTGTATGATATTAAAAATGGTCAGTTACGTGCCCCTTATTTTAATAGCATTATCTTTAATTTATTAACTGAGGCATGCCAAATAGCCCATGCTTTAAAGCTTGATATTAAGCTGGCCGATGCGCTTAACAACGCTTACAACGTAATGATGCTAACCGCTGAAAACTACTCTTCAATGCATCAAGACGTAGCGCATAACCGACAAACCGAAATAGACGCCATTTGTGGCTATATTAGCCAACAAGGTAAGCGATTAAATATCAGTACCCCGCTAAACGATGCTCTACTTGCTAAAATTAAGGCAAAAAAAAGCGTGGTATAAACCACGCTCTAAATTACGGTTAGCCTTTACGGGCGGTAAACTTTTACACCCGTAAAGCCTGCTTCATGAAGAATAAGTGCCTGTAACTGGCTCATAACCCCTCTTTCACAATACAGGTAGTAATCCTTATCTTTTGGCAGATCACCAAATTTAGTCGCTAAGCGGAAAAACGGTAAATGCACTACATCTATACCGTCAATCTCAAGCGGCGCTGCATCCTCTTCCTCTGGTGAGCGAATATCAACAACCACTGCACCCGCTGGTAAATCAACTACCGACTCAGCTTCTTTAAGTTCTTGCTTAGCTTCTACGTCTATATCACGCACATCCATAATACGAGCGTTTTCAACAACAGTATTAAGCACATCAAAGTCGAACTTTTCTTCTTCGGCTTTAATAACGTCAAGTTTAGCTTTAACCGTTGGCTTTTTAGATATTACGCCACAGTACTCAGGCATGGTTTCGGCCATTTCTGCGGTGCCAATTTTACGGGCAATATTAATAATTTCTTGTTTGTCGTGCTGAATAAGTGGGCGCAAAATCAGGGTTTCTGTTACGCGGTCAATCACACTTAAATTAGCTAAGGTTTGGCTAGAAACCTGACCTATACTCTCACCAGTTACCAAGGCTTGAATATTTAATTTTTCGGCTACTTTGCTGCCAGCACGCATCATCATGCGTTTTAGCACAACACCCATTTGGCTGTTTTCAACGTTCTCTAAAATTTCGGCTACAACCGGTTCAAAATCAACCGTGATAAATTTAACTTTATGAGTAGAGCTAAATTTTTTCCATAAGTAGTAGCTGGCTTGTTTAACACCAATTTCGTGTGCTGCGCCACCTAAATTAAAGAATAAAAAGTGCGTGCGAGCGCCTTTACGGATCATCTGGTAACTTGCTACACCTGAGTCAAAGCCGCCTGACATTAATGAAAGCACGTCTTCTTGTGTTGGCAGTGGAAAGCCTGCCATACCTAGGTGAGTTTGCGTAACTATGTAGGCTTTATCGTCCTTTACTTCTAAGCGAATAGTTACTTCTGGGCGGCTTAACTTAACGCGAGCGCCTTCAACGTGCTGGTTTAAACCACCACCCACGTAACGCTCTAAATCCGTAGAAGTAAAGTCGTGTTGACCAATACGCTTTGCGCGTACACAAAACGTTTTACCAACGATGGTATGCCCTACTAGGTCTATGGTTTTTTTATAGATATCGTCAAGCGTTGTGAAGTCAGTTTCGGTCACTTCAATAAATTGCACAATACCAGGAATGCGCTGCAAGCTATCGATAAAGTCTAGGCGTGTTTGTGCATCATCAAGCTTAGTTACAACAGAAATATTATCCCAGTTGTTTCTTACTTGTACTTTTTCGTCAACACGGCGCAATACAATTTTAATGTTATTTTCTAACACTTTAGTAAAGCGTTTACGTACCGAACGGCTTTTAATGGCAATTTCAGGATGTAGTTTGACGATAAATTTAAGCATAGTTCACTCTTAGACTGCGGGAATTCGCGCTCCCAGGCATTGGGCGCGCGATTATAGCAAAAATTTTTGCGTCTAGGAACTAACCAACTAACAGCAGTTAGGCAAGAGCTGGCGCTTGCTCTGCAAGTTGGGTGTATTTTTCACGTAACTGATTCATTTTAAGTATGCTTTTTTCGGTGCTATAAGCCCTAAATAATGCTAATACTTTTAAAATGCCATGATAAATATCTTGCTCGGCTAAATTACCACTGAGCCTACGCGCTTTAATATACGGAGTCCAAAAACTAACGGTTAGTTTAAGAGTATGGGCAAGTTCGAGCGCATCTTGCTCTTCTATGGCAATCATTTCGTTATCGCGAAGGCCTAAAATAACTTGGCGAACCTGCTCTAATAAAGTTGACTGAAAACCAATGTAGGCTTGCTTTAAACTTTCATCCCTTGAGAGGATGTCGCCTAAGTTGTCGTAAAAAAAATGATAGCGCCACATTAGCTCAAATAATGAATCTAAATAAGCAGTTAAATGATCAAACGCATCATCGTTTGCTTCAATAGGTTTAAAATGAGTATGTAAATGCTCGCTGTAAAGCGCAAAAATATGACGGATAATGTCTTCTTTATTTTTAAAATGATAGTAAAGATTACCCGGGCTCATCCCTAAATGTGATGCAATATGATTGGTTGATATTGCACGCTCACCATGTTCATTAAATAACGAAATACTGGTGTGTATTATTTTATCCTTAGTATTCATATGCGACGACTCAAATTAACTTATAAACTACATTACACTAAATATCAGCCTTGCAGTATAAACAAATCGGGCTGGTTTAAATACCATCATAATTTACTATTTTAAAAACGAAGTCTGATTATGCTCCACGCAGACATTTGCAATAATGTAGTGCTGTTAGCTAACGCAAAGCCTAAGCAGCGTAATTACACTTTAAAAAATGGTAACTCATTTAAAGCACTTTTACTGATTAAATATCAAACATAAAAGCTCAACCTGATCTCCTAGGCTGATTTGTAGAACAAACACTGATAGACTACTTAAAAAATAATAGTTAGTGAAATCTATGAACGTTACGGCAATCTATCCTGGTACATTCGACCCGTTAACCAACGGCCACACCGACCTAATTCAGCGCGCAGCTAAAATGTTTAGCACGGTTATTGTTGCTATTGCTCATAACCCTTCTAAAAAGCCGTGCTTTAGCCTCGATGAGCGAGTTGATTTAGCCAACACTATTTTAGGGCATTTGAGTAATGTAAAAGTGATTGGCTTTTCAGGCTTACTAGCCGATTTGGCTTTTGATCATAAAGCTGATGTGCTTATTCGCGGTATTAGAGCGGTATCTGATTTTGATTACGAATTTCAGCTCGCAAATATGAACCGCCGCCTAAATCCAGATTTAGAAAGCGTGTTTTTAACACCTTCTGAGCGCAACTCGTTTATATCATCAACCTTGGTAAAAGAAGTTGCGCGCCATAATGGCGATGTGAGCGAATTTGTAAGCCCACTTGTAGTGGATGCTTTAAAACAAAAGTTAGGCTGCGACGCAAGCTAAAAAAAACACAATTAGCGCACTTTGGTGCGCTAATATACCTAACTACTTTTTAGCCATAACTTGTAATTCATTGCGGTTAAATAAAGCGCGTTTAAGCTTTACCAAGCCTAAAATATCTTTGTTTATAATTAATACTATTGCCATTATTAAGTCACTCGAAAACTGGCCAACCCCGTAGACCCCCCATAACCACCAATAGTCATAACTAACCAACACCACATAATCGTAATGCATAGCCATGTGTAATGTTGCATTAAACGTTAAACCACAAAGAAGATAATAATAGGCTGTGGCGTTAGCATGTTTATAATTATAGGAGAGGCAAGCAAGCGTGAAAATGGTAAGTAAATCTGCAATTACTAAATCTAAATATATTGAGCCTGTAAGGATAAATGATGCTTTGAACATAAATAGGCTGAGCGTATAAGAGAGCATTATCACCAAAGAAATGTACATAATATGCTTATTGCGGCAGTTTATTGTACAAGCAAAATTATAAAGAAATGGAACTACAAAAGCCCATGTAATAAAAATACTTAGGTAGTCATTTACTGTGCTCAATGCCATAAATACATGTTGGAGCATTAATAAGCACCCATTTTTTTAACGAGATATTTTTTGACTTTTATTAACCCTAAAATATCTTTATTTATAAATAAAACCAATGCCATTACTAAGTCACTTGTAAGCTGCCCAATACCATAAAGCCCCCAAAACCACCAATACTCTATATTCCCAACAACGATACTATCGTAATGCATACCGTAAAATACAAACGCATTAAAACTAAGCCCCACGATTAAATAATAAAAAGCGATCGGTTTAGCTTTCGATAAAAAAATCATCCATATCATCAAAGCGATTATGGTAACTGCATCAAATAAAAACAGTTTTAAGTGAGGTGTGGCTGTTTGCGGGTCCATAACCATACTTGATGTATATGAAGCCATCATAATAAATGATATTTGGGCTAAACTTTTATCTGACTTATTTATGCTTGTAGATAAGCAATATAAAAATGCAAAAACAAACAGCCATGTAATTAAAATGGTTATGTAATCATAAAGATCAGCCATCGCCCATAACAGGTTATGCATATCGGAAACGCTTCAACTTTGTAGTTAAATAATTACTTAGCTTTACTAAACCTAAAATATCTTTATTTAAAAGGCTTACTGTAATCATTAGTAAATCGCTAAAATTAACACCTACAAAGTAAATATCCCAAAACCACCAGTACTCATAGTGATGCATAATATCGTTGTCTATGTACATCGCAAAAAATAAAGAAGTATTAATACTTAACCCAATAAGTAAATAAATGTACAAGGTGCAACTTTTTATAAAAAAACCACATAAAGCAATTGAGGCTAGTGTTGCAGTATCAAATAAGAAAAAGTCAAAGTAGGTTATCGAGTCCATATCAATAAATAAGCTAGATGAATATGAAAGTGCCATGATTGATGTTAACCAAACTTTGCTCTTATCAGCGTTATTTATTGAGCTGACCAGTGAGTACAAAAAAGCCATTAAAAAGCCCCACTGTACAAATGCACCTATATAGAAGGTTATATTGGTATTTAATATTAAATCAATCATGAAACCTTAACGCCTGAAAAGTAAAAATTGTACCGCTATCTACACTTTTGAGGCGTAGCAAATACCATAAAACAATAATTAAATTAACTCACTCCTTCAGCCTTTCTATAAATAATCTCAAATATCTCCTAAGCCGAAGTAAACCTAAAATATCTCTGTTTATAATTAGTACAATTGCCATTGTGAAATCGCTAAAATACATCCCAAAAATATATACCGCCCAAAACCACCAATAGTAAAGTGTACCTTGTATAACAATGTCGTAATGCATACCTAAAAATAAACAGGCATTAAAGCTCAGCCCTACAATTAAATAATAAAAGGGCGTAGGTATAGTTTGTTTGGTGAAATTACGCCACAGAAGTAAAACCAAGATAGTTACAGCATCATAATAAAAATAATTTAAGTGCGGTGTTTCTATAATTGGATCCATAAACAAACTAGCTATGTAGGATACCATCATAATAAATGAAAGTTGTGCCCTGCTCTTATCTGGCTTATTAATACTTGCCGATAAGTTATACAAAAAGGCAATAAGAAAAAACCACGTAAACAAAATACCTACGTTGTATCCTAAATCGACCAGTCCCCAAAGAACATCAGCCACTTTGCTTCAATCTCATAACACCGTTCACCAACTTATCAGTAGCATGCACTAACATTAAAAAATCCTTTTTAACGAAAAAAATACTAACCATGATGATATCCATCATATTAATAACAACTGTATAAACAGACCAAAACCACCACGGTTCGTAATTACCACGTACAAACACATCTATGTGCATAGCTAAAAATAATAACGAATTGATGCTCAAGCCAAATAATAAGTAAGTAGATATGCGCTTTTCAGGTAGGAAATACCGCAGAAATAAAATAAAAAATAAAGTGCCTACATCATAGCAAAACAGTTCTATGTAACTAATGTTGTAAATATCTATAACTGTACTTAAGCAGTAAGAAACTACCATAACTAAAGATAGCCATAATGCCTGTTTTGATGGATTGTTAATGCTAGTTGTTAGTGAATATAAAAAGGCCATTAAAAACCCCCACTGCACTAACGCACCGATATAAACTGACACTTCAGGAGGGATTAGAACATTATTCACTATTGCGGTTTCTTAGCAAATAACGAGTAAATAAGGTTTTTTAAATAAATAATTTTTAAAAAATCTCTATTGATAAACAGCACTAAAATCATACTCAGATCAGAAATCGCCACCACTGATGAATACAACCCCCAAAACCACCAATAGGTGTAATTATGTAAAATATAAGAGTCTAAATACATACCTAGAGCAAAGCACATGTTGATACTCAGCCCAAGCATAAGATACATAAATGCAACCGTTTTCTCTTTAATATAAAAGTATTGAGCAATAATTAAAACCACAATGGTGATAGCATCTAAAATAGCGAGATCAAGGTAAGTAATGGTTTGGTAATTGAACAAAACACCTGGAAAATACGAAATAGCCATAATCGATGAAAGTATAACTAACGCTTTAAAGCGTGAATTGATAGATGAGACTAAAGAATATAAAAATGCCATGAGGAACCCCCATTGCAATACCACACCGATTATATGGGCAATTCTCACATCTAATAAAAAAGAGATGATATCCATCTTAAAAGTAAACGCTAATAATAAGCACCTCAAAAATAATAAACAACACCATTAACTGAGCACCTAGCTTAGTATTTTACTTATCCAAACTATAACTTTCATCGCCATAAACGTATCGATACTTCGTCTTTAAAATGCTAGCTGCAAAAGCCACCTTTTAAGCTTAATTAAGCCTAAAAAGTCTCTATTGATAATTAGTACGGCGATCATACACAAATCAGAAAGCATAACAGCCGATGAATAAAAGCGCCAAAACCACCAGTAGGTGTAATTATATAGAATATTGGTATCTAGATACATGCATAGGGCTAAAAAGGTGTTAACGCTAAGGCCGATGATTAAGTAGACATAAGCTGTCGTTTTCTCTTTAATAAAATAACGCTGAGTTACATACACAGCAACTAAAATAGCGATATCTAAAAGGGCAAAATCTAAATAAGTAACCGTTTGAAAGTTTGTAAATATCCAAGGCAAATAACCTATCGCCATAATACTCGAAAGTACAACAAAGCCTTTAAAGGGGTTATTTATTGAAGATACTAATGAGTATAAAAAGGCCATGAGAAACCCCCACTGCACAATAGCGCTTAATATATAAGCGAAATCGAAGTTAGAGATTACATCAATAATAGCCATGTTGTTTGAAACACTATGTAGTTAGGCAAAAAATAAGTAATTTTAACATAATTCATCTGACCCTCGTCAGTACCACAGCCCTCGCCTGGCAACTAAAACTCAATAAATAGCCCCACAAATGCAGCAAACCTCACGTTATTAAAGTTCATCCACACTTATAACTTTTCAATAAGCCGATTACTCTTTAGCTGGTTAACCACTAGTGAAAGCATCATTAAAACATCAATTACGTTTACGCCGATAGAATAAACACTCCAATACCACCATGGCTCAAAGTTATATAGAACATATAAGTCATAATACAAAAGCAATGTAAGTACGGCATTAGCAGTTAAAGCCAGAACGAGGAACAGGAAAGCTTTGTTACGTTTAAAAACATTGAAGTACTGCAAAGAGAGCAACGCTACAATTGTAATAAAATCGAAGAACGCCCAATTAAGATATAGGTTATCTAACAATTTTATATAGCTGCCAAAAATATATGAGCAGAGCATTAGCGCAGATAGGTAAACTGGTGACTTATTTTCTTTGTTTATGCTGGAGACTAGACAGTAGAGGAAGGCCATTAAAAAGCCCCATTGGGAGAAAGCCGCTACATAATCCATTAGGGCTTCAGATAAATACATTTAATCTAGGTCGTGGGCTGAGGCTTTGTCGATTTAAACAAACCACATAGCTTACTTTTTAATTTGTGTAGGCCTAAAAAGTCTCTATCTACAATCAAAGAAACAGCCATCAATAAATCGATAGTAATCACCGAGAAAGTATAAAAATCCCAAAAAAACCATGGTTCACTATTACGTAAAATAAAGGTGTCTAGTTGCATACATAAAGCTAAACTAAGATTCGTAGACAATCCAAAAATTAAATAAAGCAATGAACTAGAGCTTGTTTTAATAAAATGTTTCGCTATGAAAAGTGCAGCTATAGTGCAACCATCGTATATTGCTAAATCTAAATAAGTTAATTCATAAATAGACAACCAATCTAAAAAGTACTCATACGATGAGTATGAAATAAACATGATTAATGAACTGAGTAAAAGGGTAGTATTTCTCTTATTACCAATAGAATAAACAAAAACGTTAAACAAAAAGGCCATCATAAAAGCCCACATTGTAAAAGCTGACAAAGAAAAATGACCAAAAAACTCAGTTAAAAACATCAAGAACCTTTAGTTATTATTTTGGTTTAGGAGCACCTGGTAAAATTGAAGCTTGTCGTTCAGTTCCCATACTAGCTGCCATCGCCTCTTGAGAGAAGCTTACTGTATCAGATTGTAGGGTTTTAGGGCTAGCAATTTGTTCCGCTGCAGGCTGTAATTGTTGTGTTTTATTGTATGCTTGCATTTGTAATTGGCTATTAGCTGAAACTTGCATGTGATTGATCCTTGTATAAGTTTTAATATTATTTGGCGCAACTTTTAATCACACCATCATATAGGTAATTGCATTACCTGTTTTAAGCAGTGATAGCTATTTTGCTATCTGACTTATACAAAGCAACCAGCGTGCCAAGATTTTTTGACATACCCATAATACATGCTAACAAGGTATTATATTCACACTAAGCCTTAAGTTAACCCTTATAGCTAAAGTGAAAACTCGCACACCACCCCAAACTCATCTGACCAGCTTATTATACACATAAAAAAACGCACAGGGGTAACCGTACGTTTTTTATATCCAGGGAATTTAAGCCACGTATTTACACGGGATCTCCGCACGTGTACTTGGCTTTAAAATATATTCCATTGCTACTTCGTCACAGTTTTCTTTACGAAGGCAAAGTTCGCAATCTTTCATTACCTTCTCTGGTAACGATTCTTTACTACAAAAAGTAAAACGTTGCTGTTCAAAAAAATCCGGCACACGGGTTAGTACAATAACGCGATTAAGCGCCAATTTTTTGGCTTTTGCTAATAACTGCTCTACAAGCTGCCTACCCTGCCCAGTTACCGCGCTTTGTGGATCAATGCCTAAAGAGCGTATTTCAGCAAGCCCCGTATCGTAAATGTATAACGATGCACATCCCGACACTTTGCCGTCTATTTCCGTTACTGCAAATTCGTTAATTGAATGCACCATGTCGCTTTTAGCACGCGGCAAGTTTTCACCTACAGTTGCCCAGTGCTGTATCAGCCTAGCAATATCTTCAACATCATCTAAATTTGCATCACGAACCGTTATTTGCTGTTTTTTTTTGGCTTCTTTAACCGCTTTGGTAACTTGTTCAATAGATGTACCGCCAAGCGCTTGACGTGCTTTAATACAGGCATCTATTTCAAGTACTGGGTAAACGTCATCTTCAAACACGTCATTAACTGATTTGTACTGCTCAAGCGAAAGCTCCTCTAAGGTTTTACCTTCGCTTATAGCAAGCTGCACAAGTACACCCACAATGTGGTGGCCTTCTCTAAATGGCACACCTTTAGCTACTAAGTAGTCTGCAAGCTCTGTCGCATTAGCATGGCCGCCTTTTGCTGCTGCAAGCGTTTTATCACCGTTTACCTTTACGCCTTTAATACACGCTTGCGCCATGTGAATACAGGCAAGCCAAGTTGGCATGGCGTCAAAAAGGCCTTCTTTGTCTTCTTGCATATCTTTATTGTACGCAAGAGGGAGTGCTTTTAAGGTCATCATCATGGCACTAAACGCGCCAAATACACGGCCCGTTTTACCACGAATAAGCTCTAGTGCATCAGGGTTCTTTTTCTGCGGCATTAGCGATGAGCCAGAGGTAACATTATCCGCAAGCTCTATAAATCCGGCTTCACCAGAATTATAAAATATTAGATCTTCAGCCATACGTGATAAGTGAATCATCGAAATAGAGGCACAGCTTAAAAGCTCTACTACAAAATCACGGTCAGATACGCCATCAAGGCTGTTTTTAGTTGCGCCAGTAAAGCCCAAGCCTTGCGCCAAAGCTTGGCGATCAATTGGGTAGGCAGTACCTGCTAGTGCGCCACTGCCTAGAGGGCAAAAATTAAAACGCGCTTTGGCATCTTGCAAGCGGCTTTCATCTCGCTCTAGCATTTCTACATAAGCCATACACCAATGACTAAATAACACAGGTTGAGCGCGTTGCAAGTGAGTGTAACCCGGCAAAATAGTGCCTAGTTCACGCTCTGCAAGGGCAACAAATTCAGCTTTTAATCCGGCAATAGCACCAAGCAAATGATCGGCAGTATCACGGCACCATAATCTAAAGTCAGTGGCTACTTGGTCATTACGGCTTCGGCCTGTGTGTAGCTTTTTAGCTAAATCACCTACTTTTTCGATTAGTGCAGCTTCTACGTGCGAGTGAATGTCTTCTGCACCTGAGGTTGCCACTGCTTGTGGATCTGCTTTTACTTCTTCAAGCAGTTCATTTAGTGCTGCAACCAATTTGGTGTGCTCATCGCTTGTAAGTACATTTACTTGCTCAAGCGCACCTGCCCATGCCACAGAGCCAATAATATCTTGCTCTGCTAACTGATAATCGAACGGAAGTGAGTCGTTAAATTGTTTAAACGCCTCATCTGGACCCGTAGAAAAACGTCCGCCCCATAATGCCATGAAATCTCTCCAAACCCTGTAATGCCCCTTATACAAGGGGCTATAAATAATTTACTTTTTAGCCATTGCTGAAATTCTGCTCGAAAGCGAGAATAAACGAATAAAGCCTTCAGCATGTGACTGGTCATATACGTCGTCTTCACCAAATGTAGCAAAGTCTTCGCTGTATAAGCTATTAGGTGATTTTTTCTGAACAGCTGTCACTTGGCCTTTGTAAAGCTTAAGTACAACTTCACCTGTAGCAAGTGTAGAAAGCGCTTCTGCACCGGCTAAAATAGAGTCTTTTAGTGGTGTAAACCAACGACCGTCATAGACTAAATGCGAAAATTCACCGCCCAGTACTTCTTTCCACTTACGGCTTGATTTATCAAGTACTAGCTCGTCAATAGCTTGCAGTGCCGCCATAATAACGGTACCGCCTGGTGTTTCGTAACAGCCGCGCGATTTCATGCCTACTAAACGGTTTTCTACAATATCTACACGGCCAACACCATGTGGCGCAGCAATGTCGTTTAATTTAACTAAACAGTCATAAGGTTTAAGCTGCTCGCCATTTACGGCAACCACTTCACCCTCAATAACCGTAAGCGTTACATGCTCAGCTTTATCGGGTGCTTGCTCTGGTGAATTAGTCCAGGTCCAAACTTGGTCACTAGGCTCACACCATGGATCTTCAAGCTCGCCGCCTTCGTGCGAAATATGCCATGCGTTAGCATCACGGCTGTAAATTTTTGTTGCTGAAGCAGAACACGGAATATCACGCTCAGCCAAGTAATCTAATAATGATTCACGGCTTGATAAATCCCACTCACGCCATGGTGCAATTACTTTTAAATCGGGTGCAAGCGCTGCAAAACATGATTCAAAACGTACTTGGTCATTACCTTTACCAGTACAACCATGCGAAAGTGCATCGGCACCTACTTTACGTGCAATTTCAACTTGCGCTTTAGCAATAATAGGACGCGCCATAGACGTACCTAATAAATAAGTACCTTCGTAAATAGAACCCGTTTTAAGCGTTGGGTAAATGTACTCACTTACCATTTCATCTTTTAAGTCAACTACGTAACACTCAGATGCGCCTGATGCGATGGCTTTTTCTTCAACGCCTTCAAGCTCTTCAGCGCCTTGGCCTACATCGGCAACAAAGGCAATTACTTCACAACCGTAGTTTTCTTTTAACCATGGCACGATAGCTGAAGTATCAAGACCACCTGAATAGGCTAAAACGACTTTTTTAATTGAACTCATAGGTGTTCCTTAACAAAATTTGGATTTAGTAATGTAACTAGCAGAGCATTTTGCGCATGCATGCGATTTTCTGCTTGTTGAATAATTTTTGATGCTGGGCCATCCATTACCTCAGAGGTAATTTCAAACTCACGGTGTGCCGGTTGGCAATGTAATACCGTAGTCGCACCTGTTTGTTCTAGCAATGCTTGGTTTAGCTGATAAGGCATGTATTTTTCTTTAACTTGCTCAAGAGGCGTATCATCGCCCATAGACACCCACGTATCTGCATATACAACATTAGCGCCTACAGCGGCTTCTACACGGTCGCTTACCATTACTGATGCGCCGTTCATTGCAGCAATTTGCTCAGCCTTTTTAAGAATTTGCGAATCAGGCGAGCTGCCTTTTGGTGTAACAGCAACAAAATCAGTTCCTAGCGTTGCCGCTAATAACATAAGTGAATGAGTAACGTTGTTACCTTCACCTAAGTAAGCCACTTTTAGCTCGCTTACATCGCCGTGTACTTCTTGTAGCGTTAAAAAATCAGCCAATGCCTGGCACGGGTGATATAAATCACACAAGCTATTCACTACAGGTACACTAGAGTATTCACCTAAGGTGGCTAAGGTGCTGTGCTGGTTTACGCGCGCTACAATTCCATCAGCCCACGTAGAAATATTAAGTGCAAAGTCTTTTACAGATTCACGTGCACCCATAGCGCCGTTTTGCTGATCTAAATACACAGCGTGGCCGCCTAAACGGTTAATACCAATATCAAACGATAAACGCGTACGTAAGCTTTGTTTTTCGAATAACGTAACAACAGACTTGCCCGCTAATACTTGGCTGTATTTCTCTGGATTTGCTTTTAAATCACGCGCTAATTTTAATAAATTAAGTGCGCCTTGTTGGTCTAATTCTAGACCCGTTAAAAAATTCTCTAACATGGTAACCCTATGGTGTAATCTTTGTTCCGACATGCTCGCCTTGTAGCAAAGCAGTTAAGTTTTCTGGCTTTTGCCAGCTGGAAATATACACACCGCGTCGTAAATGTTGGGCAGCGTGCAGGCTGGTCTTAACTTTGACCTCCATTCCGCCCAAAATTACCCCTTCATCAATTAAAGTATCAATGTGTTTTGTGTCAAGTTGATGTAACGGCTGCTTGTTTGCATCAAGTACCGCTTCTACATCTGTCATAAAAATAAGTTCTGCATTTAAGTTGCTAGCAATCGCTGCGGCAGCTTCATCAGCATTAACGTTATACCAGTTACCTTGCTCATCAAACCCAATAGAGCTCACGATAGGTAACCGACCAAGCTTAAGTAAATCGTTAACAATTGAATCATCATTACTTTCGCACTTACCTACTTGCCCAAGCGCTTTTAACTTTTGAGACGCCATAACTCCGGCTTCATACAAACAAAGGCCAACAGGTTTATGGCCTGCATTAATAGCTTGGCTTACCAGCTGCTTATTTGCACAGCCAGCCAGCGCCCCCACTATGTAAGGCATTTGCTCACTTGGGCTAATACGCAGTCCTTGGTGCTTTGCACTAGCAAAGCCTGCTTGTTTTAGCCAAGTGTCAACTAACGAGCCACCACCATGAACAATAACAAACTGATTATTTTGATCAGCGCTTAATACGTCAAACAAAGCTTTTGCCGCGTTTTCTGTATTAAGTACAGCACCACCTAATTTAATTACCCACGTTTTAGTGCTCATTAAAAGGCTCCTTTTAAGCCAGTGGTGTGATCTAAATTCATTGATAAGTTAATACATTGCAAGGCTTGGCCCGCAGCGCCTTTTAATAGATTATCTATCGCTGCCATAACAATCAGTTGAGTACCTTGCTGCTGCCAACCAATATCTACATACGGTTGTTTTACCACACTTTTAATAGATGGCACTTTATCAGCTAACAAACGAATCAACGGCTCGTTATTAAGTACTTGATAAGCATCAGATACGTTTTCCTTGGTAACGCCTGGCTTAAGCTGTACATAAATAGTTTCTAAAATTCCACGCGGAAAGTTACCTAAGTGCGGTGTAAATAACACCTTGTGGCCAAGGTGTTGTTCAATTTCAGGCCCATGACGATGGTTAAATAAACCATACGGGGCAAGCGATACTTCACAAAAGTGAGTACCTACGCTGGCTTTGCGCCCTGCGCCAGTAACACCTGAAACAGCATTAATAATCACTTTTTCATCACTCAACAAGCCTGCCTGTTGCAACGGCTTTAACGCATTAAGCGCAGCGGTTGGGTAACAGCCGGCTACTGCCACAAGATTTGCATTGGCAATTGCACTGCTATTCCACTCTGCTAACCCGTAGGCTGCTTCGTTTAATAACTCAGGATGTTGGTGCTCAAAACCATAGTAAGTAACATAATCGTCGTTGTTAGCAAGGCGGTAACCACCTGATAGGTCAAATACTTTTTTACCCATTGCTAAAAACTGCGGGGCTAAATCAACACTTACTTTGTGATCAGTACATAAGCAGATGTAATCGGCACTCGAATTAATGTCATCAAACGCTGATTCGCTCAGTGGTAATAGAGGAATATCAAGAAGATTTCTATGCTCTGGGTATAAATCACTTAATAATTTATGTTTATCTAAACTTCCCTCAGAGACATAACAGCCCGATAACGTTAAATTAGGGTGCTTAGCAACTAAGCTTGCTAATTCTGCGCCGCTATAACCGCTTGCGCCAATAATCGCTACATTCATTTTTTACTCGTTTATAAATTTACTACTAAATAGGTGTGGTGTTCGCTTACACTAGCTTAGATGCTAGCTAATACTTTTCTCAATGAATTGTTGATTATCGTCGCATTATCTTCATGGCTATACTTAATATATTTATGCTTAAAAAGTGAATTGATATTCATCATAAATACTTTTATATTGTTATGCAATTAAATTGAATAATTATTTTGGATTTTTTTATGTCTTTGCCGTCATTTCTCTCTATGTACCAACAACTCATTGCTGCCCCCTCTATTAGTGCAATAGAAGATGAGCTTTGTATGAGTAATAAAGGGGTAATAGAGTTGCTAGCACGTTGGTGCGAAAGTTTAGGTTTTACTTGCGAAATTATAGAGTTAGAAGGTGGAAAAGGCCGATACAACCTACTTGCTAAGCGGGGGGAAGGCGATGGCGGCTTAATGCTTGCAGGCCATACAGACACCGTACCGTTTGACGATAGCCGCTGGAACCACGACCCGTTTAAACTCACTGAACATAACAATAACTTATATGGGTTAGGTAGTATTGATATGAAAGGCTTTTTTGCTTTTGTATTACAAGCTATTAGTGAGCTTGATATAAAACAGCAAACACAACCTATTTTAATACTTGCCACTGCCGATGAAGAAACCACCATGGCGGGAGCGCAGCAAATTTGTAAGCATCCTAATTTAAAACCTGCGCGTTGTATTATTGGTGAACCTACTGATATGACTCCTGTATTTACTCACAAAGGACATATGAGCACGGCTATAAGAGTGATTGGCCGCTCAGGTCATAGTTCCGATCCCGAACGTGGTCTTAACGCCATCGAAGTCATGCATAAAGTGATTACAAAGTTGCTGATCTTAAAAGAGCAGTTAAAGAATAAATATTCAGTTGAACATTTTGAAATACCTTACCCTACCTTAAATTTAGGTAATATTCATGGTGGCGACAACGCAAATCGAATTTGTGGCTGCTGCGAAATGCATATAGACATGCGCCCGCTCCCAGGGTTAAGCATTAAAGACTTACAAGCCTTACTTATTGATGCCACCAGCGATATAAACGCGCAATACCCAAGCGCAGTGAGCGTAATTGATTTACACGAGCCCATTCCAGCTTTTAGTGGCAGCACTGATAGCGCACTCGTTAAAATGGCAGAAAAAATTGCAGGGGAAAAAGCCGTTGCAGTAAATTATTGCACAGAGGCTCCGTTTATTCAGCAACTTGGCTGTGAAACAATAGTCATGGGGCCTGGCTCAATTAATCAAGCCCACCAACCTGATGAATTTTTAGCAATGGAGAAAATAAACCCATCGCAAAAAATTATAACTGACATTATTAGGGCAAACTGCTTTAACGCTTAAAAAGAAGACTGTATTAAAAACTCACAGCAAAAATAACAAAGGCGCCCATTGGCGCCTTTGTTTTAGCTTATACCTAGGCGTTACTGCATATACTTACTTAAGTACTTTTTAAATACAGGGTCTGTTTTAGCAAGCTCTTTTTGCTCAGCTAAAATCTCTTTTAATATAACACCCGATGTTAGCGGATTAGCCAATACCACTCTAAATACCACTGTTGGCTGATTATCGTACTTTGAGGGTGTTAAGCGAGTACGCGATACAAACGAACGACCCGATTCACGCTGGCGTTTTTGCATACTAGCAGTAAAACGATTGAGCGACGCGAAAATTTCTAACCGTGTTGCGGCATCCGCTTGAGCTATGGCTTGTTTAATTTGTTTAGGCACATAGCGGTATGTAAGCAAACACAGCTCAGGCTCTGAAATCAGCTCAAAGTCTTCATCGGCTTTAATTAAATCAGCAAAGTAATGTGCTTTTTTGATACTACGATCAATAAGCATTTCATAGCCTTTGCGGCCAATAACGCGTAAGCAAGCATGTACTAACATAGCCATACCTGGGCGGCTGCCTTCAAGTGTATGGCTTCCTAAATCTTTTGAACCTTTACGTAATATGTACTCTGCATGGTGCTCTATTGCATCCGTAGCAGTTGGGTCTTTAAATAACACCAAGCCTGCGCCCATTGGCACATACATTTGTTTGTGTGCATCAATAGTAATTGAATCTGCGCGCTCAATTCCTTTTAATAATGGGCGATGCGTTTGCGATAAAAGCGTTGCCCCACCCCACGCTGCATCAACGTGAAAATGGCAGTTTATTTGCTGAGCTAAATCGGCCATATCATCAAGAGGGTCGATATTACCGGTCTCGGTTGTACCAGCAACCCCTACAATTGCCATAACTTTTATGCCTTGCGATTCAAGCTCTAAGGCTTTTTCGCGCATGGCATTCACATCAACCTTGTTATTTTCGCAGGTTTTTACACCAATTAAATTTTCACGGCCGATGCCTAGTAAGTCAATTGATTTACCTAAAGAGTAATGCCCTCGCTCCGACACTAAAACGGCCAGCCCTTTGTAGCCATAATGCAGCATACCGGCAACGAGCCCTTGAGCGGCAATGCCTTTAAAGCTGCCGTCGGGTTTTAATAAGCGGTTACGCGCAATCCACAGTGCCGTTATGTTTGCAACTGTACCACCGGAACAAAAAGCACCGAGTGATGTTTTAGCACTGTGCATCCATTTAGAATAAAACGACTCATCTTGCGAGTAAGCTAAATGATGCATCATGCCTAGCACTTGGCGCTCTAGGGGCGTAAATGCTTTTGAGGTTTCTATTTTTACTAGGTTTTGATTAAGCCCCACCATCAATTTTGAAAGCGGTAGTAAAAAATGCGGAAGAGCCGATGTCATATGCCCAATAAAGCTAGGCGCAGCCGTGTGTACCGAATGGGCAACTAGCTGCTCCATAATATCTTGGGCGTAAGCAGATACAAACGTTGGGTTTTCTGGGATCACCGCAGCCTGAAAATCTTTTTCAATTTCGTGTAATGGTTTTTCAATTGCCGCTATATTTTCGTTTAAAAACCCTGCTAAATTACTCGAAATTTCAAGCTCAATTTTGCTTAAAGTTGAGTCTGGCGCTTCAGGTACAGTAAATATACGCTTAAGGCTTTCTTTAGAGGCGACGGCACAACGCTTTTGATCCATCTTTATACCTAGTGTGTGTGTAGCTAAAACACGCGTTTAACAGTTAAAAATGCCAAACTATGGCGCTATTATAAGCAGCGTGCTTCTTTTAAAAATTGCGCTAACTTTACTGCAATATAAGTAAAATGTCTCCCTTTAAGCCATAAAAGCGACTAAACGGATGACAAATATTGTAAAAAAATTTCAATAATAGGATTTTATTAAAAAGTCACATTTTAGTTTTGGGCAAATTGCATTTATGCGTATACTTAATATGTGTAACAATAAGGGACAAGTATGCTCACAGGGAAATTAAAAGGGAAGTGGTTTATAGCTGGCTTTACATTGTTTTTGGTCAGTTTATTAGTCTATGTTTATTACACCTATAGCTCAGCGCGTAGCGAAATAATGCACGCTGTCGATGAGCGCCTTCTAAATGCCGCCACCAGCGTAAAACATATTTTAGGGCAAAGTTACCACGATAGAATTAGCCAAGGTTACGATATTGGTTTTTCGGTTTACCAAACTAAAAGCAAACAACTCTCAGAGCTTGCGTAAGCGCTTGATATAGCTTACGTTTATTCGATGATCATGCGCGATAACAAAGTTTACTTTACCTCATCCAGCTACACTAAAGACGATCAAGAAAACGCACGTGTTACGCAATTTCTTGATTTATACCCAGAGGCCACCGACATTAACAGGGGCGCGTTTTATTCTACCGAGCCTGTTTTTGAACAATCTAGCGACCAATGGGGTGATTTTAAAACTGTTTTTATTCCCTTTGTAGATAAATATGGTACTACCTACATTACGGGTGCCGACATAACCTTAGATGATTTAAATAAAAAGCTTCAATACAGCGTCACTAAAGCCATAATAACGGCGTGTTTTTTCTTTTTTATTGCGGTACTGGTTGCAGCTATTTATATATATTTGTTAAAGCGCACCCTAGCAACAGATGCCAGTACGGGCTTTGCCAATCATATTGCGCTTGAGTACTTTATCAAAAAGAGTAATTCACACCACATGCAGCTTGCCATTATTTGGGTGAACGAAATTGAAGATATTAATAGCTTTTATGGCACTCAAGTTGGCGACAACGTAATGAAAAACTTGCTCAGCCATTATCAAAGCCGCAGCCCGCAAAGCTGTAAGGTGTATCGCCTTGCTACCAATAAAATTGCCGTGCTTACCCCTAAAAGCTTTAAAAGCAGCGAACTGAGCGATTTAGTTGAGTCGTATAACGCAAACAGCCCGGTATTAACAAACCCATTTATTTATATAACTTACTGCGCAGGTATCGCCAGTTGTAATAAATCACTACTGATTGAAAACGCGCACATTGCAACGCTTCAGGCTAAACACGGCCGCGGTAAGGTTGTTAGCTACTCAAAAGTAATGAGCGATGTAAAAAACCAGTATCAATACAATGTAAGCCTTGCCAAAGAGGTTCAAGAAGCATTTGATAACAACCGCATAGTGCCTTATTTTCAAGCTATGTTTAACACCACCAATAATGAAGTTGTACATTACGAATGCTTAGCCAGAATGGTGACTAAAAATGGCGAAATTTTAAAACCCGACTCATTTTTAAATGTAGTGAGCCGCTCAAGAATGGGCGGACTACTAACGCGCACGCTATTTAGCCAATGTATAGAGCGGTTTAGAAAAACGGATATTTGCTGGAGCTTAAATATCAGCGATAAAGATATACTCGACCCTAGTTTGAGTGAATACATTGCTAACGAGCTCAAGCGCTACCCGCACCCAGAAAACATAACGCTTGGCCTTTTAGAGTCACACGCTATTACTAATTTTTTAGAGGTTAAAACGTTTATTTCTATGGTAAAAACCAAAGGGGTGAATGTCATTATTACTGGTTTTGGTAGTGGTTATTCAAATATTTCGAATGCGCTAAAGCTTGAAGTAAACGGTATAAAACTCGACGGCGCATTAGTAAAACAAGCAGTAAGTGATGAAAATATAGCCTTATTTATTGAGCATACAGTTCATGCTGCAAAGCAACTTGGTTTAACGCTCATGGCAGAGTCGGTAGAAAATGTAAGTATTGAAAATGCGCTTAAAAATGTAGATGTGGCGCTGATGCAAGGCAATTACTTTGCTTACCCAGCACCACATGTTAACTCATCAAGCCAAGAGGAAGTGGCCGTTTAAAGGTCTATCACTAAACGATGGCTTTGTTGGCCGCTGGCCCAGTATTTACGCTCAAACGGAGTAATCGCTTCGTTTGACTCATACAGCGTCACCTCACACGGGTGTCCCGTTAGCTCAAGCGCTCTGGCAAACTCTTTTACATAAATATCCCAATTACTGCGCACCTCTAAGCGACCGCCTAGCTTAACAATAAACGGAAAAATAGCCGCGCCGTGCCACCTACGTTGGATATGCTTAGATTTAGGCCATGGGTTAGGATAAAGCAAATAATGATGAGTAGGCTGCCAATTAGCAGCCACAGCTAAACGCCAAAAGTCGTTTAAGTCAGCTTGTACCAAAATGTACTGGCCGCTGTCTGTTTGTTTATATTCAACATCGTGCTTATCTAAGCGATGTGACGATTTATCAATACCAATAATTAATGCATCTGGGTGACGCTTAGCTAAATTAGCCGAGCTCTCCCCTACCCCACAACATGAGTCTATAATAAGCGGTCCATTAAAAGCTTGAACCTGCTCATTGACTTCATCAAACGCTTGTTGAGTGTGCTCAGCAATAGGCTTTTTAAACTCTGCGTTTAAATGCTTGTTAACGATTTCATCAAGCTTTTCGTGTATACCCGCCTGATTAGATACAATACTGCGTGAATTTGCATCGCTCATTAATGTCTAAGCCCCACACCTTTTTTAATTAACGTTAGCGCTAAAGTAAATAGCACCGTAATAAATACTAATATAACGCCAAGCGCGACACTTAAATCAACATCCGACACGCCTAAAAAGCCATAACGAAACGCATTAACCATATAAATAATTGGGTTTATTTGCGATACATTTTGCCAAAACTCTGGCAGTAGCGTAATTGAATAAAATACGCCTCCTAAGTATGTTAGTGGCGTTAAAATAAAGGTTGGGATAATACTAATATCGTCAAAACTATTGGCGTAAATAGCGTTAATTAAACCACCTAGTGCAAACACCGCTGAGGTTAAAATTACCGTCGCCATAATTACAAATATATTGTGTATTTGAATATCCACAAACAACAGCGATACACAGGTAACAATAAAGCCCACCATCATGCCGCGGGTCATACCGCCGCCCATATAACCAAGTACAATTATGTAATTAGGCACAGGCGCAACCAATAGCTCTTCAATGCTTTTTTGAAACTTGGTTGAATAAAAACTAGAAGCAACATTAGAATATGAGTTGGTAATAACCGACATCATTATTAGCCCCGGAACAATAAATTCCATGTAGCTAAAACCACCCATTTCACCAATACGTGAGCCAATTAAATTACCAAAAATAACAAAGTATAAACTCATCGTAATCGCCGGCGGTACTAAGGTTTGCACCCAAATACGTAAAAAACGAATACACTCTTTAATCCATAAACTCTTTAAGGCTACGCCATATTTAAACATTTATTCGCCCCGCCCTTGCTCTAGTAATCCTACAAATAACTCTTCTAATCTGTTTGCTTTATTACGCATACTCAAAACAGTGTTACCTTGCTCGGTTAGCGCGCTGAAAACTGCATTTAACCCTTGAGATTTAGCCACTTCAACTTCTATGGTGTGCTCATCAGGCATGCTAAACGAGTACCCCTCAAGGGTAACTGGCTGTGCTGGCTGTTTTAAATCGAGCACAAAGGTTTCTTTATCAAGCTTAGCTAGTAACGCTTTTATAGTGGTGTTTTCAACAATACGTCCAGTATCAATAATGGCGATGTTTTTACATAAAAGCTCAGCTTCTTCAAGGTAATGCGTGGTTAAAATAATCGTTACGCCTTGCTCATTAATTTGGCGTAAAAAATCCCACATTGAGCGGCGCAGCTCTATATCAACCCCTGCAGTGGGTTCATCTAATATTAGTAGCTTTGGCTCATGCATTAATGCGCGGGCAATCATTAAACGGCGTTTCATACCCCCAGAAAGCGTACGTGCTTGCTTGTCTTTTTTTTCTAATAAGCCAAGCTGAGTTAAATATTTATCGGCACGCTTATGCGCTTCTGCGCGGGTAACACCGTAGTAGCCTGCTTGATTTACCAATATTTGGCCAAGCGTTTCAAACTGACTAAAGTTAAACTCTTGTGGCACAAGGCCTAAATGCGCTTTAGCAGCTTCAAGGTCAGTATCGATGTTGTGACCAAACACTTCCACCTTACCTTGTGTTTTATTTACCAAGGACGATATAACACCAATAGTGGTCGACTTACCGGCGCCATTTGGGCCAAGTAAGGCAAAAAAGTCGCCTTCAAAAACTTGTAAATCAACACCTTTCACGGCCTCTACACCGTTTTTATAAACCTTGGTCAGGCCTTCTATATTTAAAGCAACATTTTGCTTATTCATTATTTACCCTCACCATAACCCCAACGTTTAGTTAGGTTATGTTCAATGTTTAGATGATCTAAAATTCGCGCCACCATAAAATCAACTAAGTCTTCAATACGTTGTGGCTTGTGATAAAAACCAGGCGCAGCGGGCATAATAGTGACCCCTAAACGCGCAAGCTTTAACATATTCTCAAGGTGAATTTCGCTAAAGGGCGTTTCGCGTGGCACTAAAATTAATTGCCCTCGCTCTTTAATAACCACATCGGCTGCACGCTCGAGTAGGTTATCTGATGCTCCGAGCGCAATAGCAGACACAGACCCTGCACTGCACGGGCATACTACCATTTTTTTAGGCGCCGCAGAGCCTGAAGCTACAGGGCTAAACCAGTTATCTTTACCAAATACTTTTAACTGCTCTGGCTTGGCATTAAATAAAGCGCTTAACTGCTCGGTTGCTTTATCTTCATTAGCTGAGAGTTTAATGTTTGACTCTGTATCAAGCACCACGCGCGCAGCACTTGATATAAGTACATACACTTGAAATTGCTGCGCGAGTAATGCTTCAAGCAATCTTAAACCGTAAGGCGCGCCTGAAGCACCACTCAACGCCAGTGTAATTTTATCTTTAAACTGCACATTATTCTCCGCTGTATTTTTTAGCTAAACCATCAACTAAGTGTTGATGTAAGCCATTAAAACCGCCATTGCTCATAATTAATATGTGCTGATTTGGCATGATATTTTCAAGCACAGTGTCAATAATCATTTGCGTACTATTAAAACACTGCATACCGGCATTATCGGCTTGCGATTTAAGAGACCAATTTAGGTTATCGGGCTCAAATAACAGCACGTCATCGGCATCACTTAACGAAGCAAGTAGCGTATGTTGATGTACACCCATCTTCATGGTGTTTGAGCGAGGCTCTAAAATAGCAATAATTTTTTCATCACTCACTTTTGCACGTAACCCCGCAAGCGTGGTTTTAATGGCTGTTGGGTGGTGCGCAAAATCGTCGTACACTTTAATGTTATTTATGTCGGCTTTAAGCTCCATACGCCGTTTAGGGCTAATAAACTCTTCAAGCGCTGCAATGCTATGCTCAACGGCTATACCTACGTGGCGCGCTGCCGCGATAGCCATAATCGCATTTTTAACATTATGCTCGCCTATTGCTTGCCAATTAACCGTACCTTGAAGCTCATTGTTTAAAAGCACATTAAATTGACTGCCATCAGCGCTTAACAAGTCATAGTGCCAATCACCATTTAGGGTTTCACTTTCGCTCCAGAGCCCTTGCTTAATAACATCATCAAGTGCGACATCGTCTTTTGGCCAAATTACCTTGCCAGTATGAGGTAATGTACGCATTAAGTGATGAAATTGTTTTTTTATTGCGTTTAGATCGTCAAAAATATCGGCGTGGTCAAACTCAAGGTTATTTAAAATGAGCGTACGTGGTAAGTAATGCACAAACTTGCTGCGCTTATCAAAAAAAGCGGTATCGTATTCATCCGCTTCTATTACAAAAAACGGGGTTTCGCCCACTTTCGCTGACACACCAAAGTTTTGAACTATGCCACCAATTAAAAACCCGGGTTTTAAACCTGCATACTCTAAAATCCACGCCAGCATACTTGCTGTGGTGGTTTTGCCATGCGTGCCTGCCACCGCAAGCACCCAAGCATTTTGCAATAGGTTATGTTTAAGCCACTCTGGCCCCGATGTATACGGCAAGCCCTTATCTAACACATACTCTACACAGGGGTTACCTCGGCTCATGGCATTACCAATAACCACCATATCTGGCTTTGGCTCTAACTGTTTTACGTCGTAACCTTGGGTTAGCTCAATGCCCAGCTGCTCAAGTTGAGTGCTCATCGGCGGGTAAACATTTTGATCAGAGCCCGTCACTTTATGGCCAAGCGATTTAGCAATGGCCGCTATACCGCCCATAAAGGTGCCGCAAATGCCTAATATATGAATATGCATAACTTTTTAAATCCTTTCGTACTTCGCACGTCTGTGAAGTTTAATGGCGCTATAATGCCAAATTTTAGGCTTCGTGACTATGCGCGTATCGTCAATTCACTGATGCTAAAACAGCGTTAATAAAATAAAAAAGCCCTCTTACCTAAGTAAGAGGGCTTGCTGGTAATAAGCTAAATTACAGCGTTAAAAATACAATTAAGCCAACGCCAAGTAAAAGTCTGTAAATTACAAACGGCAGCATGCCCATTCGTTCTATCACTTTTAAAAACATGAAAATACAGGCGTACGCCGATAAAAACGAAAGGACTACACCTAAAATTAATGTGCTCCAATCAACCACATGATCGCCTAAAGCCAGCTCTATCGTGTAGTAAAGGCCCATCATAGAAATAATAGGTATAGCGAGTAAAAACGAAAAACGCGCTGCGCTTTGTTTGTTCATGCCCAGCAATAAACCTGCTGTCATGGTAATGCCAGAGCGAGAGGTACCTGGGATCATAGCCACCGCTTGAGCAAAGCCAATAAGCAGCGCTGTTTTCCAGTTAAGCTGATAAATTGTTTTCATTTGCTTACCTTTGGCATCGGCGTACCAAAGTAATAAACCAAAAATAATAGTCGTAGCTGCTATAACCCAGGCACTGCGCAGGTACAGCTCAACAACGTCTTTTAGCAATAAGCCTAATAACGCAGCAGGTACAGTGCCCAATATAATCCACCAGCCAAGTTTACTGTCGTCGGTGGTGCCTTGGGCGCCAAACGATTTAAACCAGGCGCTAAGAATATCAGCCACTTCTTTACGAAAATAAATAACAACCGCTATTAACGTACCAACATGCACAGCCACATCAAAAGCAAGGCCTTGGTCTTCCCATCCCAAAATTTGCGAAGGTAAAATTAAGTGAGCTGAGCTCGAAATAGGTAAAAACTCAGTAAATCCTTGTATCAGGGCTAAAATAATTATTTCTAAAATACTCATGGGTTAGAAAACTCCACCTTCCATAGTTTTTGTTGAGGGTTGTTATACGCACTCCATAGCGCAGCAATGGTTTGCTTAGCAACGGGGTGATAAAAATTGGGCGCGACTTCACAAAGAGGCTGAAGTACAAAAGCGTTTTTGGTAATTTCATCGCGAGGTAATTGTGCAGGCGAATCGCAAACAACGTCATCGTAAAAGAGCAGATCTAAATCTAATGTACGGGGGCTAAATTTTTTATCATCCGCTTTACGCCCGTTATCTCGCTCTATTTGTTTTAATAACTTACATACACGCTCAAGCGGCATTGATGTGGTAGCAGCCACCACCGAGTTATAAAAGTTATTACCTTTAAACCCTACTGCTTCACTTTCAAAAACAGATGAATGCACAATATCTGTAAAGTGTTGCTCAAGTGCATCAAGCGCACAGCGAATATAATGCGCTTTATTTATATTTGAGCCTAAGCTGATATAAATTTGCGCCATTTAGCTCATAGCCTTTGTGCGTGTAATTTCTACACCTACGGTGTTTGCTTGCGCTACAGCGGCCGGTTTGCTCACTCTAATTGTTACTTGTGGTGTATTAAATTCGGTTAATATAATAGTTGCTAGTTGCTCTACTAAGGTTTCAAGTAACTCAACCGGCTTAGCCGTAGTGTGCTCAATCACTCGCTCGCTTACTTTTGCATAATCGAGTGCTAAATTAATGTCATCATTTGCTGCTGCAGGCTTTATATCGCTGAGCATTTCAATATCAAAATAAAGGCTTTGTTTACTTTCTTTTTCAAAGTCGTACACTCCGATAATTGTGTCGACGTGTAGTTGAGATATAAAAACCTTATCCATTGATACTCCAAATAACTATAAACACTCTCTAAGCATACAATGCATTGATAAAATTAATACTGTATATGCTTTAAGCAGTGTTTAAATATGTAAAAATTACTTCTACAATAGCCAAATAGCTAGATTAACTGCAAAATACAGCAGTTAATAATTTTCACGATAAATTGTGCCGCCAATAATAGCGTAAAAGTGCTATCGATGGGTATAGCAATTAAAAAATAAGGGACTTTGTGTTAGCCATTTTACTGTTTGTTTTAGCCTACTTATTAGGGTCGATTTCATCGGCTATATTAGTGTCTCGGCTATTCAAACTGCCAGACCCTCGCAGCAGCGGTTCAAATAACCCAGGTGCCACCAATGTGTATCGTTTAGGTGGAGCCTTTCCTGCGTGCTTAGTATTAGTGTTTGATATTTTAAAAGGCACTATCCCCGTATGGGGGGCTTATTTTTTAGACCTAACGCCTTTAGCGCTTGGTTTGGTCGCCGTTGCCGCGTGCTTAGGGCATATGTACCCACTATTTTTTAGCTTTAAAGGCGGAAAAGCGGTAGCTACTGCATTTGGCTCTTTATTGCCGATTGGTTTATCGTTGGCGGGTCTGTTAATAAGTACCTGGATTATTGTGGTTGCTATTACGCGCTTTTCTTCATTAGGCGCTTTGGTCACGGTGTCGCTTGCTCCACTGTATACGTGGTTAATTAAACCGCTTTACACCCTACCGGTAACCTTTATTACTGTACTAATTATATTTCGTCATCGCACTAATATTATTCGCCTTTTTAAAGGTGAAGAACCAAAAGTGGGCGCTAAAAAAGCGCCCACTAATGAAAAAAATCAATAATTATTGATGCTAAATGGCTTCTAAGCTGTCTATTGGCCAACGCGGTTTAGTTTTCATGTCGAGTGTGGCAAATTGGCCTGCTTTTAAGCGCTGCATACCAGCGTAGGCAATCATTGCGCCATTATCAGTACAAAACTCAGTACGTGGGTAGTAAACCTGTCCTTTCATTCCTTGCATAACACGCTCAAGCTGTAAGCGCAGCTGTGTATTTGCACTTACTCCGCCGGCAATCACTAAACGTTTTATCCCGGTTTGTTTAAGAGCACGCTTACACTTAATAACCAATGTATCAATCACTGCTGTTTGAAACGCATGGGCGATATCTGCTTTGGTTTGTGCGTCATCATCATTTTCGCGAATCGCTATAGAAGCTGCTGTTTTTAAGCCACTAAAGCTAAAATCAAGGCCTGGCTTATCCGTCATAGGGCGTGGAAAAACAAACCGTTTTGCAACACCTTGCTCAGCCATTTTAGCTAGTCGAGGGCCGCCTGGGTAATCAAGCCCTAACAGTTTAGCTGTTTTATCAAATGCTTCACCTGCGGCATCATCAACAGATTCACCCAATACTTCGTACTGGCCTATACCGGCTACTTTTACCATCATGGTATGGC
Source organism: Pseudoalteromonas sp. UBA6610 (assembly GCF_002433295.1). Taxonomy (NCBI): domain Bacteria; kingdom Pseudomonadati; phylum Pseudomonadota; class Gammaproteobacteria; order Alteromonadales; family Pseudoalteromonadaceae; genus Pseudoalteromonas; species Pseudoalteromonas sp. UBA6610. The sequence continues at coordinate 84,782 of NZ_DJHW01000017.1, forward strand.
CGCCCGACACTAGCAAAGCAATAAAGGGAAACTCAGGCACGTTTTCTTCAAGCATAGGAGCAAGTAAATGCCCTTCCATATGATGCACGGCAACAGCTGGAATATCCCAACCATAGGCTAAAGAGCGGCCAATAGAGGTACCTACCAATAACGCGCCCACTAATCCAGGGCCTGCGGTGTATGCAATGCCATCTAAATCTTCAGGGCCACAACCGGCTTGAGCAAACGCAGCGTCAATAAGTGGCAGGGTTTTACGAACGTGATCGCGCGATGCAAGCTCAGGTACAACACCGCCATAATCTGCATGCACTTTTACTTGGCTGTATAACTGGTGAGCCAATAAGCCTTTTTCATCATCGTAAATTGCAATACCGGTTTCATCACACGATGACTCAATGCCTAAAATTCGCACTTTACTTCTCCTGCCTTTATTTACTGCTTAACCTGCATTGTGGTTAAGAGATTTACACACATATTTAAAACTATTTTATCATTCTCTAGCTAAGGTTTTTACTAAGTTCAACGTAATAAACGCTAAAAATTGCTAGAGAGCGATTAATTAACCACAGTTAATAATTACAACTATAACGCTAAACCAATATTGGTTTGCCCATCTGCAACGGCCTGCTTTTTAAGAGCCTTAACGTTTTCTGAAGTCACGCGGCCCATATTTTCTACAAAGTCGATTAGCTCACTCAACACTTCAATTTCGTATTGCATTAATGGGTGTTTTCGTACGGCTTTATTGTCGGCTACTTCACCTTCAACCGTCATTTGGTATTCAATAAAACGCGCCACTGTTGCTTGAGATATTTTACTAACACTTATAAATTCTTGCTCGTCTTGCCCCATCAAACCGTGCATTAGGCTCAAAAGCGACGTTGCAGCATCTATTGCGGGGTAAGTGCCAAACATATCAAAGTCGGCAAGCTCAGGTACATTTGGCTCAATTTTTTCTACTTGTTTTTCGAGATCTATTTTACTTTTTGGTAGTAATATTTTTTCCCAGCAAACATTTAACGCACTGCGTAATAAGGCTTCATCACCAAAACCGGTGGCTTCACTAAATAAACCATAATTAGGTAACATACGCTCAATTAAAGCACTTGCTAACACCGCTTTTTGTAAGTAGTTTAGCTCTCTAATACGTTGAAAGTTATTCGCTTTTGTCATTTCTTAACGTCTCACATGACCAACAAAAATCAAATGTTGATCCATTATGCTCATTACAGTTAGGGCATACCCAATCTGGAGCGGATTGTTTTACTTGTTGGTAGTTTACCAATATTTCGCGCGCGTGGCGCTCTTTTATCGAATAAACCTGCACACTTACTTGGGTTTGTTCAAAGGGGATTTCGCCTAAGGCGCCTTGAAGCATTTCACCTTGAATTTGGCACTCAACTCCCGCACTTAATAACAGCCCTTTGATTATATTTGCCTCTAATGTGTTATCAGCTTTGTAGAGCGTTACCCACTGAAAAGCTTGCTGAGTATTATGAGTATTAATATTTTGCAATTATCACCTCAATTATTTTGTGTTTACAATATCCTACGATACTCTACTAAAGTGTATAGCAGGTAACTTTTTAGGATAAAACAATGACACTTACTACCCCAGGTTTACTTTTTCCAGCAATCTCACTGTTGCTGCTTGCTTACACAAACCGCTTTTTAGTACTAGCGCAATTAATCCGAGAATTAAATTCACGAGAAGGTGAGTCTATTCGCCCCGTTGTTGTGGCTCAAATAACAAACTTAAGAAAGCGCATTAAGCTAATACGTACCATGCAAGTGTATGGGGTGGCCTCTTTTTTATTGTGTACGCTATCAATGTTTGCCTTATTTATAGAATTTAACACCACAGGCATTATTTTGTTTGGGGTGAGCTTAGCGTGCTTAAGCCTTTCGTTATTAACATCGTTATTTGAAATTCATATTTCGTGCGATGCCATAGAAATAGAGCTACAAAGTATTGAAGACAAACCCCTAAGTAACCGCATTACTAAAAACTTTACTAACAAAAGTAGTAAGCCTTAGCGGCTTATTTTTCTAAATTCTTAAACAAGAATAAAGCGAAGGCATAACCTAAAACTATAAGCGTTTATGCCTCACTTCATTACAAATCACTACGTAGGATTTTCCTATAGCCTTTTTTCTGGCATACTTTTTTATTAATTAATGCTAAATTATGTCTAAAGTATTACTTTTAAAAGCATCAAAGCGCCTAAGTCATTGTATTTAGTCTCACTTGCTAACATAGCTTAGTTTTAAATAGAGTAATAAATCACTATAAATAAGCCTAATTGGTAATACTTTTAAATGCGTCTTCTCTTTAAATAATACTAAAAGAGGGATATGCTGAGGCAAATATGTCATAAATTTGCAAACACAGTTACATATTAGGCTTCGCTTTTTGAAAGCTCGAATCTAATATTATTGATGTTCGCGGCACACGCGACTTACTTATAAAAAGGGACTATAAAGTGAGATTTGAACAGTTAGAACAATTTGTAGCGCTTGGTGTGTTACGCCACTTCAGACAAGCAGCCGAACAAACTCAAATTAGTACATCAGCGCTAACGCGCAGCATTCAAACCCTAGAAGACGAAATGGGGTACGAACTGGTGAAACGCTCAACACGTTCAGTAAAGTTAACACCCGAAGGCGAGCTATTCCTTGATTACGCCAAAAACACCCTTGCCGAACTTGAGCATACAAAAAAACGAATTTCTCAATCGGTTAACGGCAATACTGACGAAAAGTTAGTCATTGGCTATACCAACAAAGCCAGCAGTGTAGTACCTATCTCATGCGGGCAATTTTTAGCACAATACCCCCATGTTAAAATAGAAATGCAATTGCAAGAGCAGCACGAACTTGCACGCAAACTACAAGAGGGCGAGATTGATATTAGTGTTTATTCGCAGGCAATTAACAGCATCGGCAGCGACATACACCTGCCAGACCAATTGGTATTGTTTGTTTCTAAACACCATCCGTTAGCAAATAAAAGCGATATCAGCAAACACGATTTAGATAGCTACCCTATGTACGGCTGTTTTTCTCAGTCTAAACAAGTACAAAGCATGCTTAACGAAGCCATCGATATGCTCAATAAATCGGCTAGCATTAAGGTAGGCAGCATTGAGCAAGTAATGTCAGGGCTGGTTAAATCAGATCACTTTGCTATTGCAAGTATTGAACACGCGAGCACTCTTGCAGAGCACACAGAGCTTGTACAGCTAAAAACAAATAAAGACTTAAGTCACGAACAACTTGTTATACAAACAAGCCAACAAGCAGCAGTTGGCGAACACATTGACCATTTATTATCTCTTATCAAAAAAGCATCTACGACTATTACTTAAGCCAATATAAAAATAGCATACCGCATTGCCCTTAAACCTTTTAAGGGCAACCAATTTAGATAGCCCTTACTGATTTACTCTTCTTGTTACCAAAACCTGCAGCACAGCAGCTTAACCTAAAAAGCCCTTTTAGTTTTTATGCTTACGCGTTAGGTTTTTATTTGCTTAAATAGCGGAGCAAAAACCACTAGCTATTAAATTTTTTTAGGCTACACTGTCGCACCTTTTTTAATCAACAGACATAAATGAACACACTTTTTAGTTCTGATGTTTATTTAGATGCAATAGAAACCCATGGTTATGTTGTTATTCCTAACGCACTTATTAGCGAGCTAGTAGAGAGTTTAATCACCGATTGCCACCGTATTAACCCGCATTTTAGCGCTGCAGGTATTGGCCGTTTAAATGACTTACAAATAGATAAAACCATTCGTAAAGATAAAACCTATTGGTTTGATGGCAGCTCACAAGCACAGCTAACTTATCAAGCAACAATGGAAAGTATAAAAACCACACTTAATCGGCAGTTTTTTATGGGCTTATTTGATTATGAGTGCCACTACGCTAAATACACCCAAGGCGACTTTTATAAAAAGCATTTTGATGCATTTAAAGGGCGATCTAACCGCGTATTTACAACAATCCTTTATTTAAATACGCCCGAGCAAGGCGGCGAGCTTGTTATTTACAAGCCAAAAAGTAAGCAAGTAGAGATAATAATCAAACCCACCGCGGGGACACTCGTTATGTTTGAAAGCGAGCGTTTTGCACATGAGGTATTACCTGCCATTAATGAGCGCTACTCTATTGCTGGCTGGTTTAGAAAAAACGCCTCAATAAGTGGAGTAATTGACCCACCACGATAAAACCAACATAGCCACAACAACTAGTGGCTATGTTGAGGTTAAATTTATAACGTTGAGATGAAATTAACGCGCAAATACAAATGACAAGAACAAGCCAACAAAAATAGCTAACCCCACATAGTGATTATTTAAAAACGCTTTAAAACATGCATCACGCGCACGTTTATGAATAAGCACTTGCTGATAAATAAGTAACCCAGCGGCAGTACATAAACCTGCAACAAACGCCAAGCCTAGCTGGTTAATTAAGCCAATAAGCGCCAACAACGCTATAAAATTAGCGTTTAATAAAAATATAATATGACGGTCGTATTTACCAAATAAAATAGCAGTAGATTTAACCCCTATTTTTAAATCGTCATCTCTGTCGACCATGGCATACATAGTGTCGTACGCTACCGTCCAACAAATATTTGCAACAAATAACAGCCACGCCTGCAGCGGTAATGAGTCTATTGATGCCATATATGCCATAGGTATTGCCCAACCAAATGCAGCGCCTAAGACTACCTGCGGAAGATGTGTATAGCGTTTCATAAACGGGTAGCAAAATGCCAGTGCCAACGCCCCAAATGACAATAAAATAGTGTTGAAGCTAAGTAGCAATACCAATACAAAAGCAATGACTATCAGTAATATGAATAAACTCAGTGCTTCACCTGCACTTACTTGTCCGGTGGCCAAAGGCCGCCCTGCTGTACGCTTAACTGAGCCGTCTATTTTTCTATCTGCAAAATCATTAATAACGCAGCCAGCACTGCGCATAACAATTACGCCTAAGGTAAATACAATAAAGTTAACTAGGCTTGGCATACCAGCGTTTGCAAGCCATAGAGCCCAATAAGTAGGCCACAGTAATAGTAATGTACCGATAGGTTTGTCAATGCGCATGAGCTGAATATAAAAAGGGCTATGCTGTAATTGCAAAGGGGCTAATTTCATGAGTACAAATAGGCTCCGGGTAAAAATACTTCGCACACTAAAAAGTGATAATCATTAATAGAAAACACACTACGACGACCTAATAAAGGGTGCGTAGTTAAATTCAACTCTTTAACAAGTGACTGCAGCGCATGTTCTGAGTCAAAGCGCCCTACTTCAATATTACTTCGGGTAAGTTCAGGGTGCTGAAAAATAACATCACCTAAAGGGCGCGCGCCCATATTATGCAGTGTTGTTTGCGTTTGTGTACTGGGCAGCCAACTTTGGGCATACACCATGGGTGTATTGTCACACAATAAAAGCACCTCGCGATTAAGTGCTTTATTTGTATTTGAGCCAAGTAGTTGTTGCTGTGCATCGCTTAGGGTAAAAGTTTGCTCATTAAGCACTTTTACACTAAAAGTTTGTGCATTACTTTTTAATTTAGCGGTTAATGAATGTGGCTCAAATAGCCACTCTTGCTCTAACGCAGATAAGTTATTTACCAAAGAAGCACATTGCCAATTGGCAGATATAGAAAGCGGAAATGTAATCACAATAGCTCAATAAAATTAAAACCGAGACGATGATAACATTGCCAAAGCATTTGAAAAAGTGATGTTTTACTGCCGATAAATAATTGCAGGAGCTGTTTATTAGGCGCTATTAAGTATAAACTATTTGTATTAAGAAAATGGAAACACACTAAAGATGAAAAAAATAGTATACGCAGGTTTTTTAGCACTGATCCTAAACTGTTTTAGCTTTTCGGCAAAAGCGGAATCGACAGTGGGCTATTTTGGTTTTGAGCCAGACATTATTACCAATTACATAGGCGCTTCAAGTAAAAAAATGGGCTATGTACGCGTGACTATAGATTTAATGCTTAGCAATAATGCAGATATTGCTATTGTAGAGCACCATACCCCGCTTTTACGCGATGCGTTAGTAGAAATACTATCTAAAGAACCTGAAGAAAAAATAAAGTCGCTTACTGGGCGTGAAGAAATTAGAGCAAAGTGTGCCGAAAAATTAAAAAGCCTGTTAAAAGAAGAAACAGGCCAAGAGATTATTCGTGAAGTATTATTTACTAAGTATTTATACCACTAAGCTTACGCTTTTTTAGCATTAAATAAATTAGCGGTTACGGCATAAGCCATGCCGCTTAAAAGCCCACCTAAATGCGCCCAATTAGCCATACCAACAAACAACACATCAGCAAAACCAAGTACCAGCCAAATTAACATAAAGCCAATAATGGCAGTGCTTACTAGCGCAGGCTGCTTAGGATTTAAATAGCTGTGGATCCAACAAAAACCCAATAAACCATACACAACACCACTTAAGCCGCCAAAGTTAGGCCCCACAATTAAAAACTGAGCCCAGTTACTAATAAGTGCAGTAACCACAAATAGCCCAACTAAACTCAGCTTGCCGCATTGCTTTTCAATATTATCACCTAACGACATCCACCAAATTAGGTTAAATACAATGTGCATTGCGCTAAAATGAACAAGTGCTGGCGTTAACCAGTTAAGTGGTTGGGTCGGGTTAAACTGCAAAGCAGTATAAATTTGCTCAAAGCCACCCAATAAAAATGCAAAGTAAATAGCAACGCTTACAATACTTACGGTTTGATTTAGCCAGCTTAGTGCTTTAAAGCGCGCCACTAAATTAAGCGACTGTCCCTGATACGTTAAGCCAGATTGTGTACTGCCAACATCCCAAGAGGCTTGTTGATAACGCTCATGATTGGGGTTTTGTACAAATTCAGCCCACAGAGGTTGCACTTGATGAAAGTGCTCGCCCGCGACACAAATAATAACATTACTGCCATCAGCACTGCGCAGTTGCCCTTCTAAGCCTTGGCTTTTTAAATAATCTATAAAGCCCTGTGCGGCACGAGGATTATTTAAACTACCTAGCTCAATCATCGTTCCACTTTCTCGCTGTAAGCCGCTTCCCAAGCTGTAAAGCCACCATCCATGCTATATACATCTTCAAAGCCCTGCTCTACTAAATAACTAGCCGCACCTTGTGAGCTCATGCCGTGGTAGCAAACAATAATAATAGGCTGATCGAACTCTTTTTCCATCATAAACTGAGCTATATTGGCATTTGAAAGCGCTTCTGAGCCAGGAATATGCCCTGCTTGGTACGAGTTAGGATCGCGTATATCTGCGATCACTACATCTTCTTTATCAAGCAGTTCGTGCGTTTGTGCTATAGATATATGTTTAAATGCCATTGAAATCTCTTTTAAAAATATAATAAAAAGGCGGCTAAAGCCGCCTCTGTATGCAAACTTTAAACTATTCCCAGTTTAAAATTACTTTACCAGATTGACCTGAAATCATCATATCAAAGCCAGCTTGGAAGTCATCTACCGAATATTGATGCGTAATAATAGGGTCTAAATTAAGGCCCGATTGAATCAAGCTTGCCATTTTGTACCACGTTTCGAACATCTCGCGACCATATATACCTTTGATCACTAAGCCTTTAAATATAACTTTATTCCAATCTACGGCCATATCTGATGGCGGAATACCCAGCATGGCAATTTTTCCACCATGGTTCATGTTATTTAACATAGAATTAAAGGCGCTTGGCACACCTGACATTTCAAGGCCAATATCAAAACCTTCAGTCATACCTAGCTCATTCATTACATCTTCAAGCTTATCGTTCGCAACGTTTACGGCACGTGTAGCGCCCATTTTACGCGCAAGCTCCAAACGGTATTCGTTAACATCGGTAATCACAACATGGCGAGCACCCACATGCTTAGCAACGGCCGCCGCCATAATACCAATTGGTCCTGCCCCTGTAATAAGCACATCTTCGCCCACTAAATCAAACGATAAAGCGGTGTGCACAGCATTACCAAACGGGTCAAAAATAGACGCAAGCTCGTCAGAAATATTGTCAGGAATTTTAAACGCATTAAAGGCCGGAATAACTAAATATTCTGCAAATGCGCCTTCGCGGTTAACGCCTACACCCGTTGTATTTCGGCACAAATGCACACGACCAGCACGACAGTTACGACAATGCCCACACGTAATATGTCCCTCGCCAGATACGCGGTCACCTACTGCAAAGCCACGTACTTCTTGGCCCATATCAACCACTTCACCCACGTACTCATGGCCTACGACCATAGGGGTTGGAATGGTTTTTTGTGACCACTCATCCCATTTATAAATATGAACGTCGGTGCCACAAATCGCGGTTTTACGAATTTTAATAAGTAGATCGTTATGACCTACTTCAGGCTTGGGTACGTCGGTCATCCAGATGCCGGTTTCGGCTTTTAATTTTGATAAGGCTTTCATAGTTAACACTCAACTAAAAAACCGAAGCAATACTTCGGTTTATAAAAAATTAAATAACGCCCATTTCTTTACCAATACGGGTAAAGGCAGCAATTGCGGTGTCTAGTTGTTCAATACTGTGCGCAGCTGAAATTTGTGTACGAATACGCGCTTGGCCTTTTGGCACAACAGGGAACGAAAAGCCGGTTACATAAATGCCTTCAGCGAGTAGCTTGTCTGCCATTAATGAAGCAACTTTAGCATCGCCAAGCATTACAGGAATAATGGCATGATCTTTACCCGCACACGTAAAGCCTGCAGCTTCCATTTGCTCACGGAAATATTTAGCATTTGACCAAAGTTTAGCGCGTAACTCACTACCATTTTCAAGCATTTCGAGTACTTTAATTGACGCAGTTACAATTGAAGGCGCTAATGAATTTGAGAATAAGTAAGGGCGCGAACGCTGACGTAGCCATTCAACAATTTCTTTTTTACCTGATGTATAACCGCCTGATGCACCGCCCAGCGCTTTACCTAGCGTGCCGGTAATAATGTCTACACGGTCAAGCACATTACAGTACTCAGGCGTGCCTTTACCGTTTTCGCCAACAAAGCCTACCGCATGTGAGTCATCAACCATCACTAATGCATCATACTTATCGGCAAGGTCACACACAGCTTCAAGGTTACAAATTACGCCATCCATCGAAAACACGCCATCGGTGGCAATTAATTTTGTTTTAGCGCCCGCTTCATCAGCTGCAATAAGTTGCTTTTCAAGATCCTCCATATCGTTATTAGCATAACGAAAACGCTTAGCTTTACATAAGCGTACGCCATCAATAATTGATGCGTGATTTAGAGAGTCAGAAATAATAGCATCTTCAGCGCCTAAAATAGTTTCAAATAGGCCCGTGTTAGCATCAAAACAAGACGAGTATAAAATTGTATCTTCGGTTTCTAAAAACGCACTAATTTTTTGCTCAAGTGTTTTATGAATATCTTGCGTGCCACAAATAAAACGCACTGAGGCAACACCAAAGCCATGGTCATCTAAACCACCTTGCGCTGCTTTAATTAGCTCAGGGCTATTTGCTAAGCCTAAGTAATTGTTAGCACAAAAATTAATAACTTTATCGCCAGATGCAACTTCTATTTGAGCTTGTTGCTGCGAGGTAATAATACGCTCACTTTTATACAAACCTTGCGCTTTAACGTCTTCAATTTGCTCTTGTAGTTGGCTAAAAAAAGCAGATGCTCTCATCTGTAGTCTCCAATTAAATGAACGGGTAAACAACAACATTAAAGCCACTGTTTATGTTGGGGTGTATTGTAAAAGTTTAACAAGTAAAATGCACTGTTTGCAGCTCGTCGCTAATACAGGTAATGGCAGCAATACTTAACACTTTAGTTGCGAAAATATAAACGCACTTTATGCCAAGTAGTGTGCTGGTAAATCGTTAATAGAGTCAATCACTAAATCGGCGTATTGTTTAGCGGTTTCGTCAAATTGTTGGCCAGAGCGAACTAGCACTCGCGTGCTAATAGCCGCTTTTTGTGCTGCTTGCATATCGCTAAGTTTATCACCCACCATAACACTGCTCGAAGGGTCAATATTATGCTCTTGCATAGCTTGTAACAGCATACCTGGAGCTGGCTTTCTACACTGGCACTGTTTTAAATATTGCGCTATCGCTTTTTTGGGATGGTGCGGGCAAAAATACACATCTGTAATTTTAATATTGTGCTTACTAAATTGTGTTTTCATCCACTGAGTTAAAGCTAAAAAGTCATCTTCAGTGTAGTAACCTCGCCCTATTCCCGATTGATTAGTTACTATGATAATTTTATAACCTGCATCATAAAATGTTTTACAGGTACTAAACACACCGTCTATAAATTCAAATTTTTCACTTTGATACACATAGCCATGATCAATATTTACCACGCCATCTCGGTCTAAAAAAAGTGCTTTGGTTTTTTCTGTTACACTCATTTTATAGACTCTTTTTGTACCACATGATCAAACATAGCTTTAACACTGTCTAAGCTTATTTGGCTCATAAGGTCATCTCCCTTAACGCGCGTACCCCAAGGCAATTGTTGAGCTGTTTTACCCGTTTGCTTTAGCAGATTTTGATGATACACCTCAACTACGTAGTCTTGATATAAATAAGGCCCTGTACGTGCAGGATTAGAATGCGCATATAAACCAATAACCGGCGTACCTACCGTTACCGCCATATGTGCAGGGCCGGTATCGGGGGCTAAAACTAAATCAGCGCGCTTAAGTACACATAGCAGCTCTTTAAGTTTTGTTTTACCGACTAAGTTTAAAATAGTGCAGTGACTGTGTTTTATAATTTGATTAGCTAAATTAATCTCAAGCTCAGTTGGGCCGCCCGTTAGTACCACGTTAAAGCCTTGCTCATGCGCGTAATCAGCAAGGGCAGCGTAGCGCTCTGGCAACCAGTTTCGCTGTGCTTTACTGGCCGCAGGAGATATTACCAATAACTTATTTGCCAAATATGCAGGCCCTAATAATGCATCTGCTTTGTTCTCATCCGCTAAGGTATAAGGCATATCCCAGGTAGGTGAATAGTCTTTAACTCCAATGGCGCCCGCAAAGCCTTTAAATCCCTCTAGCACATGCGCTTCTTTTTGTGGGGCTATTCGTTTATTTATAAACAAGCTATGTAATTCTTTTGAACGTGCCCAATCAAAGCCTATTTTTACTTTAGCCGGAATACAGCGCGCAACAAAGCCAGCTCTTAATGCGACTTGCATATTAAGCAGCACATCAAACTGCTGCCCTTTAAAAGAATGTGTTAACTTTTTAAGTGCATCCTTACCTTGTTTTTTATCAAAAACCACCAGCTCAACCCCAGGTAAATCGGCAAGTAACATGGCTTCTATTTTACCCATTACCCACGTTATTTTTGCATTGGGGTGTGCTTTTTGAATGGCTTGTACAGCACTAACGGCATGACACACATCACCAATGGCAGAGAGTCTTAAAATACAAATTGAGGAGTAATTAGGCACTTGAGTCACGCGTTCCACTTTGGCTTTAAATAATAGACTGCGATCTTAAATTATACTCGCACTAATGCAAGCACTTATGCTGCGCTATAAAACACGTTAATATACACGCATTATTGAATTATTTTAACGAGCTATGTTTAAAACACTAACGCAAGGTAAGCACACTATTTTAAGCCACCCAGATTATTTTAACGAGGTTGATTTAAACTGGTTTGATGCAGATTATTGGCAACAGCAAAATAAAATAGTCGGTGCTAAAAAAGGCCGCGCCACAGCCTGGTTTTTTAAACACGATGATTTAACCGCTGTACTTAGGCACTATTGGCGTGGCGGTTTAGTTGGCAAGTTGTTAAGCGATCAGTACCTCTACCCTGGGCTTAAAAACACCCGTGTGTATAAAGAGTTCAGCTTAATGATAAGGCTTATTGAGCTTGGCTTAAATGTGCCAAAACCCATTGCCGCCAAGGTAACAACCGCTGGCTTAATTTATCGTGGCGATATAATTACAGAGGCTGTAAAAGGGGCTAAAAGCCTGCTTGATATTTTAATTGAACGCCCACTAACAGAAGATGAGCTCAAGCGCATTGCCAATACTGTTGCGCTATTTCACTCAAAAGGTGTGTACCACGCTGATTTGAATATAAATAATATTTTATTTAATGAAACGGGCGAGGTTTATATTATCGACTTTGATCGCGGCGAAATAAAACCACCTAACAAGCAATGGCAACAAAGTAATATGGCACGTTTAGAGCGCTCATTTTTAAAAGAGCAAGGACGTAACAACGCTTTTTATTGGCAAAGTAATGACTGGCAAACTTTATTGGCTATTTATAAAGGGCAATTAACATCACAAAGCTAGGTATTGCTTAGCAACCTGTTCAGCCGTTACCTTTTGTAAAATGTCGGCATTATCTACATTAGGCTTAGTGTTTAAAACCAGCTCAATTTTAGCCGCTAGCTCATCGCTATGCCCTACAGGCGCTAAATATTTAGCCAAGTTGTTTGTTAAAATTTCGCTCGGTCCAAACGTACAGTTAGTACTTACTACAGGCGTCCCAACAGCTAATGCTTCAATTAACACTGTAGGGAGCCCTTCAAAATCAGAGCTTAATACTAATGCCTCAGCCTGCTTAATCCAGTTATACGGATTTTGTTCAAACCCTGGCACTATAAGTTGTCCCTCAATGCCATACGTTTTTGCAAGCTTAAATGCTTTGCTAGGCTTATTGCATAAAAGGACTAATTTGTATTTTTTATCAAGCTTTGCAAATGCCGCAAATAAAATATCGTGGCGCTTTTGTTTAGCTAACCGCCCTACATGAATAACATACGGCGATTGTGGAATTCGCGTATTAACCTCATTTGAGAGCCGCTTTATATCTGCTAAATTAAAGGGATTATAAATAGTTGTGATGGCGCTTGGGCTAATTAAATGCCCTTGGGTAATTTCTTGCTCTACCCCTTTAGACACGCACACCAAGGATTTTCCGTTTAAGTTTTGCTTTGACTTTTTAAGATAGTAATAAGAAAACGGGCCTAGCTTTTTTTGCCTAGCTAGCTCTGCATTAACAGAGTTATGCATAACAAAGTGAACATTTTTAATCTGGCTTTTAGCCAATAAGTTATTGCTTCTATCTAAATTGCTAAGTACTAAATCTATGGGGCCAGTTTGTTTTTGTTTGTTATTAAACCACGCCTCTAGTTTTGCTACACTTTTGTTTATTTTCCAAAAGCGATCCACTTTAGTGGCTTTATCACTGAATAAACTTTCAACCTTTATATTCGCAGGGATCGTGTACTCATATTTATTAGCCAACGATAAAATAGTAACGCTATGCGTTTTTACTAGCTGCTGAGCAAGGGTTAGCATCACTTTTTCGGCGCCGCCACCCGCTAACGAGTCTATTACAATCACTATATTCATCTATCGGCAACCATCAGCATGCTTTTAACCCCTTGCGTTATTTCTTCATAGCTATGTGCGCTTTCAAGCAAAGAATATTTTTCTAGTAGCTGGTTAAAATGCGGCTCTATTAGTAAAGCGCTGGCTTTATTTACTATGTCTTCAATCTCAAAGTTTGCTTTAATTACCACGCCAGTTGTGGCGCAACTTGCTAGGCGCTGTATTTGATCTTTTGAAATAGCACATGCCACAGCAGGCGTTTTAACAGCAACCGCCTGCAATAGCGTGTCGCCAGCACTTAACAACGCAAATTTAGCTTGCTCCATAAGCGACAAAAACTCACTATTTTCTAACGTATCCAAATTTATAACCGTATTTGATACTGGCAACGCTTTATTATAATTAGGGCCAAATACCACCACCGCCTTTAACCCTGTTTGCAATGAAATTTGCTCTGCGGCAGCAAAAAATACATCTGCACAGTTTTGATTATCTAGTACATGACCGCCAGAGCCTGCACTCACAATAAAGTAGCCTTGTTCATCAAGCTGATACTTTTTTAATACCTGTTTGGTATCGCACGCTGATGAAAACGCTATGTAAGGGCCCACATTTTTAGGCATAGCCAAAGAAAACATATCTATTTTAGCTTTTTCAGCCCAGCTCAGCGGTTCAATGCAGTAATCGGGCTGTACCACCCAATGGCTATCAATTAGGTTGATACGGTTAAGTTTTAAACCTTTCGCTCGCTTTTTCGCATGCTGAGAAATAAATACCACTTTGGCACCCACTTTTTTTGCAGCTTTCATGTGAGCAGCGCGCCCTGCACAATCAAATATTACAATGTCAGGTTTAAAATCGGCTATAACTTCACACACTTTATCGCGCTCTTTAGTCGCAGAGCGCTCAAGCAAGGTGGTATCATATGGGCAGTTTTTAGCGTAGTTCGCGTGCTTATTTAAAACAAAATGGATGGTCAGTGAATCTAGACATTCACTTTCAAGGCTTTGGGCTAGCAGCAACGAGCGCATGTATTCACCTATTCCTTGTGGCGATGATACGGGTATAAATAAAAGTCGTTTGTTGCTCATTGCATTCTCTATTTCCTATTTGCGCAGCAGTATATCAATCCCATTGTTTTTACGATAGCTAGGTTACATTTTTATACACAAATTTAACGCCATAAAATAGATTATTTACTGCAATAGCCATGTTATATTGGTAAACTTAGCCGCAATCTTAATCACAAGGATCTGAACTTTGCGAAACAGAATCTTTCTACTTTCTTCTCTTTTTTGCGCTATGAGCGCATCAGTAACTGCAGAGCCCTGGGTAAAGCCAGACGATTACAGTCTACGTGCCGACATTCAACAACTGGCTGATGCCGGTGTTATTTTAGCGCCTGTAACCACCTACCCGCTAATGTGGAAAAGCTTTATTGGCGAGCTAGAATCGAGCAAGCTTGAACTTTTATCTCCCAGCCTGCAAGATGCACTGCTTCGTGTAAAACATCGTTATAAGTCAGAAAACAGCAGCTCGCACAGTGTACAACTCTCAGCGTTTGCCGCATCAGACCCAATTATAGCCACCAGCTTTGGGGCAACCAACACACAAGAATCTGAGCTTTCTGCGGCCTACGCCTACCTTGGCGATAACTTTGCGGCGAAGGTAGCCATTAATTACCGTAACGATGGTAAGCAATGCTTAGTTGATGGCAAAACAACCGATGATATAGCCACTAACGAACAAGCACTTGAAGATTGTAACGATACCTCATTTGACGATAGCTACTTAGCCTACCGCTTGGGCAATTGGATTTTTAGAGCCGGTGCCGTAGAGCAGTTTTGGGGCCCAGGTGTTGATAACAGTTTAATTATGTCGGGTAATGCAAAGCCACTGCCGGCACTAAGTGTAACCCGTGAACAAAGCACAGCGTTTGAAACGCCTTGGTTAAGTTGGCTTGGGCAATGGAGCTTTACCGCGCAAATGGCAAAGTTAGAATCGACCCGTGTTATTCCTGATGCGCTGCTTTGGAGCAGCCGTGTTAACTTTCGCCCGATGCAACAGCTTGAAATTGCTTTAAGTTGGTCTGCGCAGTGGGCCGGTGAAGGCCAACCAAGCTCAGCAGGTGATTTTATTGATGTTATTACTGGGCAAACTAATTGTATTGATGGCAATGAAAGTTGTGATAGCTCACTAGAGACTAAAATTGGTAATCAGCTTGCTGGCATAGATGTGCGTTGGTCTGACACTTTATTTAGTCACCCCTATGCAATCTACGCAAGTACAATTGGCGAAGATGCCAGCTCGCAATTCAAACCTGCCGACAGAGCGTACTTATTTGGCGTACAAACTACGCAGCGCATTTACAATCAAAATGTACTCGTTAACGTTGAATACATAGATACAGGTGTATCGTGCTCGGCCGAATCAACCAGTGAAAACTGCTACTACGAACACTCCGATTATAAATCGGGCTATCGTTACCACGGCCGCACTATTGGCTCAACCTTTGATAATGATGCACAGTCAGTGGTATTAACACTTTTAGGTCAGCTTTCAAATGGCGATGACTGGCAAGTAAAACTACGTAGTGTGGATTACAACAGCGATAATCTCGACCGTTACCCTAGTAACCCCGATTTAGGTAATACAATTACCAAAACCGGTTATAACTCAAAACAAGTTGAGCTACGCTACAGGCAGCTGGCTATGGGTGGGCGCTTAACGCTCGGCGCTTTTGCATCAAACAACGATGGCGCAGAAAACGACACATCAGCGTTTGCTAAGTACGAATATAATTTTTAAACCGTATATTTAAAAATAGCATTTTAAAGCCAGCTATTTATAACAAAAAAAGGGTTGAAAACTGCGTTTTCAACCCTTTTTATTTAATCAGCAAATATTACTGCTTTATTTTGCTAATCACCTTAGAGGTTGAACAACCATCTAAAAATGTCAGCACTTCTACTTTGCCACCATGGCGTAGCACATGATCGGCGCCAGCTATTTGCTCTACGGTGTAATCACCACCTTTAACTAAAATATCGGGGCTTATTTGCTCGATTAATTTAGCGGGAGTGTCGTTTTCGTCCGCGCTGCCAAAGGGAATTACCCAATCTACAGAGGCGAGTGCACTTAATACCATTGCGCGCTCATCAAGTGGATTTATAGGGCGCTCAGGGCCTTTTAAACGCGTAATTGAATCATCATTATTTAAACCAACAACGAGTCTATCTCCACGCGCTTTGGCTTGGGCTAAATAGCGTACGTGGCCTGCGTGTAAAATATCAAAACAGCCATTGGTAAACACTATCGTTTCGCCATTTTGCTTAGCAAACTCAATGTGTTGCAGCACATCGTCAAACGGAGTTTGGTAGTGCTCGCCATTGGTGTGTAAGTATTGGCCAAGCTTTTGGCTAAGCTCTTCTGGTGAAACCGTTGCCGCCCCCAACTTACTTACTACAATGCCTGCGGCTAAATTAGCAATTTCTACCGAATCTTTAGGCTCCATACCTGCCCCGAGCATCACCGCAAGCGTAGCTATAACAGTATCGCCTGCGCCAGTTACATCACTTACTTCTAGCTGCTGCGCTGCAAAGTCGTGTTTTTCATCGGCGTTAATTAATGACATACCTTGCTCAGAGCGTGTAAGTAGCATGGCTTTAATACCATTTTTACTAATTAGCTCACGCGCGCTTTGTGCTAATATTTCTTCAGAGCCTGTTTTCCCCCCAGCCAAATTAAATTCATGTAAATTAGGGGTAATGTAGTCTGCGCCTTCGTATAAGTGTAAATCGGGCGATTTAGGATCTATAAGCACGGTTTTACCCGCCGCTTTAGCAACGCTAACCATTTCTTTAATTAAGCTCAGCGAGCCTTTGCTGTAATCAGAAAATACCACAAAGTCGTAATCATCAAGCACCAGCTCTAAACGGTTTAATAACAACTGGCTATGCTGCTCGCTAAAGGTCTCTTCTAAATCTAGGCGCACAAGTTGTTGATGGCGGCTAATTACACGCATTTTAGAAATAGTGGGCAAATCGCATACACTAACAAGCTGTGAATGTATTTTTTCACCCTTTAAAATGGTTTCTAAGATTTGCCCGCTTTCATCTTCACCAATTAAACCAAGTAAGCCCACTTTGGCATCAAGCCTAGCAATGTTTTTTGCAACATTTGCAGCACCACCCGCTTTATCTTCAAACTTGCTTACTTTAACAACGGGTACTGGGGCCTCAGGCGAAATACGCCCTGTATCGCCGTACCAGTATCGGTCTAGCATGACATCGCCCACAACTAAAATACGCGCTTTAGATAAGTTTTTTAATAGCGATAAATCCATTACTGCTGCTCCGCAACAACCATATCGATAGCTTCACATAGCCAGTGGCCAATAAACATATGTGCCTCTTGGATACGAGCTGTTTCATCATTTTTTATAATAATGGGCAACTTAGCAATGTCTTTTACTTTACCGCCCTCGCGACCGGTTAAGGCAACCGTAAACGCGCCAATTTTGTTAGCTGCTTCCAGTGCTAAATTAATATTGGCGCTGGTACCTGAGGTTGTTAAACCAATCACTAAATCTTCTGGTTTACATAAAGCCTGAACTTGGCGTTCAAATACCGTATCAAAGTGGTAGTCGTTACTGTGCGCAGTTAATATTGAGGTATCTGTGGTCAGCGCCATTGAGGCAAGAGGGCCACGCTCTAACTTATAACGCACGACAAATTCGGCAGCTAAATGCTGTGCATCGGCAGCACTTCCGCCGTTGCCAAACCAAATAACCTTACCACCAGCTTGCAATGCACTGTGGCACGCTTCTAATAATTGCATAGACTCTTGATGATAAGCCTCCATCGTTTCAAATAAGGCTTGATGACGGTTTAAACTTTCAACGTAGCTTGTTGCCACAGAATCGATAATTGACATGAAAAATTCCTCTAGGAACTGAAATGGCAGGAAAAAATTAAATCCATTATTCCATAGTTTTATTTAGTTGTGTGTATTTTATGGGAATATAGCTGAACTGAATTATAATTTAGTGCTTCACATGTTCAGAAATTATCACTTTCGCGTTAAACTAGCGCCACTTACCTTAATAAAAGTTCAGTATGGCACGCATTTTTTACTCACTCGCTTTAATTTTAATTAGCCCACTGATTGTATTTTACTTGTATGTACTAAGAGGTAAAAAAAATAAAGGCTACCGCGCGCACTTTAAAGAGCGCTTTGGTTTTATTAGCAAACACTTATTTAATAATAGCGCTAAACCGGTTGTGTTCCACTGCGCTTCTGTAGGTGAGGTCCTTGCTGCAGCGCCACTGATTAAAGCTCTGCAAAAACAACACCCGCAGCTTAATATACTTATTACCTGCAATACTCCTACCGGGCGTGCGCAAATTAGTGAACAATTTAAAAATACCGTGGCGTGTTGTTATTTACCTATAGACTTTGCAGGTTCGAGCGCTCGATTTTTAAAGCGCGTAAATCCACAGGCACTGTGTATTTTAGAAACTGAGCTGTGGCCTAATTTAATGGCAATAAGCCATAAAAAGAATATTCCGGTATTAGTGCTTAATGCTCGCCTAAGCGAAAAATCGCAACAGGGGTATCAAAAGGTGGCAGGGTTAACGCATATAATTATGCGTTCAATTTCAGTGCTTGCAAGTCATAATAAAAATGATGCTAAGCGCTTTATTGAACTTGGTTTACCCCCTTCAAAAAGCCATGTTACAGGCTCAATAAAGTTCGACATTACGCCAAGCAATGAGCAACTAACTAAAGTTGCAAATCTTAAAGCCGAATATAAAACCAAAGAACGTTTTGTATGGGTGGCAGGCTCCACTCACCCGCTTGAACACGAAATGATATTAAACGCCCATCAGCAGCTATTAAAAAAATACCCTAATGCACTTTTAGTTATAGCACCGCGCCACCCAGAGCAATTTGATAAAGTAGCCGATACGATAACTCAAAGCCCACTTAGCTTTAGTCGTCGCAGCAACAATAACTATCAAAACGAGCAGGTACTATTAGCTGATACACTGGGCGAACTACAGTGTTTATATGGCGCAGCGAATGTAAGTTACATAGGCGGCAGTTTAATTCACCGAGGTGGGCACAACCCACTTGAAGCTGCTGCTTTTTCGGTTGGTGTTATTACAGGCCCACATACGTATAATTTTGATCATATCTACCCTGAGCTAATTAAACTTAAAGGGGCTGTCGTTGTTGAAAATACCGATGAGCTTGCTAAACAATTAATTAATTTAAGCCAAAACACCAAAGCGTGCCAAAGCTTGGGTATTAAAGCGCAGCAATGTGTAGTTAAAAACCAAGGCGCCATTGAAAAAACATTAACCATTATAAATCAGTATTTAGAGCTAAAAGCATGACTCATCAAGCAATTGCCCAAACCCGCGAGTGGGTATCATCCGTTATTGTAAAATATAACTTTTGCCCATTTGCCCGTAAAGAAGTAGAAAATAACTGTATTCATTATGTGCTTAGCCCTGCAACAAAAATTGATGACGCTGTAATGGACATGCTAGAGCAGTGTGTGCAGCTTGATCAAAATCCAGAGCGCGAAACCACATTAATACTGTTTGATAACGGCTTTAGCGATTTTGAAGACTTTTTAGATTTAGTCGATTTAGCCAATGCCTTACTGGTAGCACAAGGGTTTGAAGGTAAATACCAAATTGCTAATTTTCATCCCGATTACGTGTTTGCCGACAGCGATGAAGATGATGCGGCAAATTACACTAACCGAGCCCCCTACCCTACACTGCATTTAATTCGCGAACTGAGTATGAGCGAAGCGCTTGATAACTATAACGAGCCTGAATCTATACCAGAGCACAATATAAAGCTTGCAAGGCGCAAAGGATTCGACTTTTGGCAGCAACTTTTAGCAAATATAAAAAAACCGAGCGCCTAAACGCTCGGTTTTAAGTAATATGTTTAGCTGCTGTATTACTTTTTAATCCAGTTACCATTCACTTCAATATAGTGGCCACTTTTGGTCTTTTCGATTGTTTTAGCTGCTGCGAGTGCTTCTACTTGTGCCAGCGATAAATCGTTCTTTTTAGCCAGCTTTAAATACTGTGCTTTACGTTTAGCGTTAATTTCTTCAACCACGGCTTTTGCCTCGCTGTTTTGTACCACAAGCCCTAAGTAACCTGAGCTATCTTCACCCACTAAGCCTTGGTTTTTAGCATCATCTAGACTAATAGCCCACGCCGAAAACGACAAACATACTGCACTTACTAGAGTAGCAATACTTAATTTATTTTTTATAGTCATCATTTAGCTCCTAAAATAATTCACTGTCGTCACTGAATAAGTTATCGAGTTCTTTATCTACTTTTACTCGAATTTCGTGATCTACTTTTACATTTAGATTGATCGTTATCGGCTCTTTCGCTGCCACCTCTACTCTGTGGGTACATGCGCTTAAAGCGCTAATAGCAGCAAGTGCAATAACGGCCTTAATGCTCAACAAATTTTTCATCATTAGTTTCCTTTTTAGAGTATTGCTGCTCAACTTTTTGCGTTATTTCGTCGCTCAGTCTAAGCGCTCTTAGCAACGTAAACACGTTTTCTTCGTGATTATAATTAAAGTTAACTTGTTGCTGCTCTGGCTCATTAAAGCCTTGTAAGTTAACACCTAAGTTTAACCAGCCATCACTTTTAAGCGCTACTGTACTATTAAGTTTTTGTATATCAAGGTTTTTGAGCAACCCAAGCACAGGTTGTAACTCTTGTTGCTGGCGCATAACAGCGTCAAATGCTTCGTTATTACTAATAATAAGCTTCCCTTGGCCTTGATTGGCTAGGCTGCCATTTTTTACCACAACCCCTGTTTCATCAAAATAAAATGGCAACGACCCTTTTAGCCTACCTGTTAGGGTAATACCCGACTTATCGTCAAGCGTTATTAATTTACTGGCATCAACATTTTCAAACGTAACATTAGCTGTTTGCTGTTGCTTTAAAAGCGTGTATTTATCTAAAGAAAATTTACCACCAAAAATATCGCCTTCAATATCAATGGCCTGCGCGCTATTATTAATCACTTTAATATTACCCGTGATACTTTTAACTACAGCGCCTGCACGTAATTCATTAAGATTAAAGGTAGTAGGGGCAACATTAAGCTGCCCTGAATCGTACTGCCCACCTAGCTGCATACTAAATTGATTAGCTAAGTAGTCGTTATACAGTGCACTGGTATCAGTCATCGTTAAAGTAAAATTTGCTTTTTGTAAATTCACATCACCACTTATACGCCCACCCAATTTTCCTTGGGTTAGCTGAGCTAACGGTTCAAATTGGCTAACGATTGAATTTAACGAAAGCACACTTTGCTCTGGTATAATCACTTCAAACGGATGCGCTACCTTTGAAACATGGTGATTGGCCACCAGCTCAACACCATTTACAAATACATGATGAGACGCTTTAAGCGCGCGACTTTGCAGCCCAGTTGACGTTACGTTTATTGTATTTAAATCGACATTTGGCCTAGTCAGTGTATTTATTTGGGTGCTTGCATTTAAGTGAGCAAATAACTCTCCCACACCTAAGCTTGCCCTTGCACTAAGGGTGTTATTAATACCACTGAGTTTATACTCGTTGTATTGCACGCTTTTAAGCTTACTTTTAAGCGTTACTTTTGCATCGAGCTTTTCATTCATACTTGCTTCAAGGTTACCTGTGTAGCCGTTAAGAGCGCTGCCATAAGCAGCTGCGCTATCAACGCTTAACTCAATACGTGCGCTACCTTCTGGCTTAAAGTCAATAAGTTGAGTAACTGCAAAGTCCCCTTTAGCTTTAATATTGTTAGCCTCAGCCGGTAAAAATTCAGGCAAAGAGGTAAGCGCAATATCGTAATTACCGCTTAATTGAGCGTTTTTAAGCTGCGTACTTAGCGTTATAGCGTCTATTTCATCTGTATGTAGTTGTACTTTTAGCTGTGTGCGTGCACTTTGTAACGGTGCTGCAGTATTTAAAAACGTATCTGTAAACGTTATATCTATATTTTGCTTGGCTTGCTCTGCGCTTTTGAGCGTTATTAACGGTAAGGTAAGGTTGTTATGTGCAAAATTAATTGGTTTAACTAAAGCCCATTGCCAATTAAGTGGAAGCTGCTTTACAGCAAATGACTTGTAGGCACTTTCAGGAATAAGAGATTGGCAGTTATTACTAAGTTTTACATTGTTTTTAAGCTTGCTTGGGTCAAGCTCAAGGTTTTGGCTATTTAAATTATAGGTAGCACTTAGCACACCTTTGGAGCTGTTTGTTATATCGCAGCTTTGTATTTTATAGTCATACTGGGCTTGTAAATCACCAGTAAGGCTTGCCTCTACTCCGTTAAAGCTAAATGCCTGCGCTGCATTAAAGCTAAGTCCACTTAATAACTCATTATCTGTTTTAAGTAGCAGCTTCAATAATCCATCATTAACTTTAAGCTGCCCTTGTACCTTATTATTGTAAAGCGTTGCGCTTGCGTTTAAATCACCATTGACTACAAACTGGTTAAGCGTGGGCTCGGTGATATTTAGCATTAGCGGGCGCTTTAAAAGCGCACTGTGTATAGTTAAATGCTCAACTGTAATTGTTGGCCTTTTTTCAGGAAGCGCTAAATCTAAAATTGTGGCAGCAGTGCTTGTTTTACTACTTTGAGGAAATGGATTTACATTAAGTACTGCGTGTTTAACTTTAACATGCTTAGTATTAGCAGTAATACCTGTAAGAGCAAGCTCTTGATTTTGGTAACTTAGACAGGCTTTTTGTACGTGCACATTTAACTTACTCGTAAGCGAAAAATCTAAGCAGTTTAAAGTAACACCTGCTTTTTCAAGCTCAGGCGCTACAGCCCATTGTAATAGTGGCAAACGAAATACATAGCCAAGCAAAACTATACTTAGCAACACAGCACCCATAATTAAACCAATGCGCTTTAACATACTATCCTTATAAGCTTTTATTCATACCTTACAAACTATCGTAATTTTAAATCTACGCAATCAAAAAAGGCTGCACAGTGCAGCCTTTTTTATTTTACAGCTAGATTATGAATCTAACTTGTATATGTCGTTTTTAACCTACATTTTTACGTGCGTTGCGGAACATACGCATCCATGGGCTATCCTCTTTCCACTCATCTGGGTGCCACGAGTTAGCAACAGCGCGGAACACACGCTCAGGGTGCGGCATCATTACAGTGGCACGGCCATCAGTAGAGGTAATACCGGTAATACCCTCTGGTGAACCATTTGGGTTAGCCGGGTATTGCGTTGTTGGATTACCGTAGTTATCTACAAATTTAACCGCAACAGTGCCGCTTTCAAGCGCAGCTTTAGTGGCAGCATCGTTTGCAAATTCTGCATGGCCTTCACCATGAGATACAGCAATTGGCATACGCGACCCAGCCATTCCATTAAAGAATACAGACGGGTTTTCTTGTATTTCAACTAAGCTAAAGCGTGCTTCAAAACGCTCTGACTTATTTGTTACAAAACGTGGCCAATGCTCAGTACCCGGAATTAACTCTTTCAATGTTGATAACATTTGACAACCATTACACACACCTAAGCTAAAGGTGTCTTCACGGTGGAAGAAGTTGTGGAACTGATCGCGTGCCATATCGTTAAACAATATAGACTTAGCCCAGCCTTCACCGGCGCCTAATACGTCACCATAAGAGAAACCACCACATGCCACTAAGCCTTTAAATTGCT
Organism: Pseudoalteromonas sp. UBA6610; assembly: GCF_002433295.1. Taxonomy (NCBI): domain Bacteria; kingdom Pseudomonadati; phylum Pseudomonadota; class Gammaproteobacteria; order Alteromonadales; family Pseudoalteromonadaceae; genus Pseudoalteromonas; species Pseudoalteromonas sp. UBA6610. Next base: position 108,959 of record NZ_DJHW01000017.1, read on the forward strand.
CAAGGGTTAAACGCCCTTCGAGGATATCGCTCATGTGTACATCAACAGCGGCAAAACCAGCACGGTTAAACGCAGCAGCCATTTCTAAATGCGAGTTAACGCCTTGCTCACGTAAAATAGCCATTTGCGGCTTAGCGCCCGTTGCGATGTACGGTGCGGCTATATCTTCGTTTAAGTCAAAGTTAAGTTTTACGTTTAAGCCTGGATCTTTTGCATCAAACTTGGCATCAAACTCTTGCTTAGCACAATCAGGGTTATCACGACGTGCTTGCATTTGGTACGTTGTTTCGGCCCAAATAGTACGTAATTCAGTACGAGTATGATTAAGTACTGTTTGCTCACCGCGGTTAAATACAATGCTATCGTCGCTATTAAGCGAGCCAATCACGTGGCTAATTGCAGCAACACCGTGTTGTTCAAATACAGCATTTACGGCATCTAAATCGCTGTTAGCAACTTGAATTACCGCGCCAAGCTCTTCGTTATAAAGTGCTTCTAGGTCTGTCCCGGTTAAACCAGCTAAATCAACTGTCACACCGTTGTGCCCAGCAAATGCCATTTCAGTTACAGTAGTAAATAAACCACCGTCTGAGCGGTCATGATAAGCAAGTAGCTTGCTATCAGCGACAAGTGCTTGCATGGCATTGTAAAAGCCTTTAAGTAACTCAGGGCTGTCAACATCTGGAGTAACATCACCAAGCTGCTTGTAAACCTGTGCAAGGCTTGATGCGCCCAGTCGGTTTTTACCCGCACCTAAGTCAACTAAAATAAGTGATGTATCGCCTTTATCAGTACGTAACTGCGGAGTCACTGTTTTACGCACGTCGTCAACACGGCCAAAGGCAGTAATAATAAGAGATAACGGAGAAGTAACTGATTGCTCAGCACTATCATCCTCGTTTTTCCATGTCGTTTTCATCGACATAGAATCCTTACCTACAGGGATAGTTAAACCAAGCGCAGGACAAAGCTCTTCGCCTACCGCTTTTACAGCTTCGTAAAGGCCGGCATCTTCACCAGGGTGACCTGCTGCAGCCATCCAGTTAGCCGATAGCTTAATGTTCTCTAGGCTACCAATATTTGCACAGGCAATATTGGTTAGTGACTCTGCCACAGCTAAACGCGCCGATGCACCGTAATTTAATAGTGCTGCCGGCGTGCGCTCACCCAGTGACATAGCTTCACCGTGATAAGTGTCGTACGTTGCTGCGGTAACTGCACAGTTAGCCACAGGTACTTGCCAAGGGCCCACCATTTGATCTCGTGCTACTAAACCGGTAACCGAGCGATCGCCAATGGTAATTAAGAATGTTTTTTCTGCAATGGTAGGTAAGCGCAGTAAACGCTGAGCAGCCTCGGCTATATCAATCGACTCTGCATCAATTGCCTTGCCGGTAACTTGCTTTGAAGTTACATCGCGATGCATTTTAGGTGCTTTACCTAATAATACATCAAGCGGCAAATCAACAGGGCTGTTATCAAAGTGGCTGTCGGCAACAGTTAAGTGGCGCTCTTCTGTGGCTTCACCTATTACTGCGTACTGCGCACGTTCGCGCTTACAAATGGCTTCAAAACGATCAAAGTCTTCAACAGCAACAGCCAGTACATAACGTTCTTGTGATTCGTTACACCAAATTTCGTGTGGGGCCATGCCCGGCTCATCGTTAGGAATATCACGTAGTTGGAATTTACCACCACGGCCACCATCATCTACAAGCTCAGGAAACGCATTAGATAAACCACCGGCGCCTACATCGTGTATAAACGCAATTGGGTTTTCATCCCCTAGTTGCCAACACTTATCGATCACTTCTTGGCAACGGCGTTCCATTTCTGGGTTTTCACGCTGTACAGAAGCAAAATCTAAATCTTCGTTTGATTGGCCCGATGCCATGCTTGACGCTGCACCGCCGCCTAAACCAATGTTCATTGCAGGGCCACCTAGTGCAATAAGTTTTGCACCGACTGGAATATCCCCTTTTTGAACATGATCAGCACGAATATTACCTAAACCACCGGCAAGCATAATAGGCTTGTGGTAACCACGCACCTCTTCACCATTGTGACTTGTTACTTTTTCTTCGTAAGTACGGAAGTAACCTAATAAGTTAGGACGTCCAAACTCATTATTAAATGCCGCGCCACCTAAAGGGCCGTCCATCATAATATCAAGCGCATTTACGATACGATTAGGTTTGCCAAAGTCGCTTTCCCACGGTTGCTCGTAACCCGGAATACGTAAGTTAGAAACAGTAAAACCAACTAAACCCGCTTTTGGCTTAGAGCCGCGGCCTGTTGCGCCTTCATCGCGAATTTCACCACCTGAGCCTGTAGCCGCACCTGAAAATGGTGCTATAGCTGTTGGGTGGTTATGGGTTTCTACCTTCATTAAAATTTCTATGTCTTCTTGATGATACGCATATTCACCTTGCGCATTCGGGAAGAAACGACCCGCTTTTGAGCCCTTCATTACTGCTGCGTTATCTTTGTACGCCGACAGCACATTTTCAGGATTGTGCTCAAATGTATTTTTGATCATTTTAAACAGTGATTTAGGCTGCTCAATACCATCAATTGTCCAATCAGCATTAAATATTTTATGACGGCAATGCTCTGAGTTTGCTTGCGCAAACATAAATAACTCTATGTCGTTAGGGTTACGGCCTAACTTTTTAAAGTTTTCTACTAAGTAGTCTATCTCGTCATCAGCAAGCGCAAAACCTTGTTCAACGTTTGCCGCAGCCAATGCTTCGCGCCCGCCACCTAAAATGTCAACTGATGACATTTCGCGAGGCGAATCATTGCGGAATAACTGCGCTGCAGAAGCAAGTTCGCTATGCGTTGCCTCAGTCATACGGTCGTGTAATAACGCCGTTACTTGAGCAAGCTGCTCTGCACTTAGTTCACCTTCTACGTAATAAGCAATACCACGCTCAACACGGTGAACCTGTTTAAGGCCACAGTTATGCGCTATGTCGGTTGCTTTAGATGCCCATGGTGAAATGGTGCCAGGGCGAGGGGTAACTAAAATAAGTGTGCCAGCTGGGGTATGCTCGGCAATAGTTGGACCGTAAGTAAGTAGTTTTTCAAGCTTAGTTTGCTCATCAACACTCAAAGGCGAGGTTAAATCGGCAAAATGTGCATACTCGGCATATACATTGGTGACTGGAAGTTGCGATAGTTTGCAACGCGCTAAAATTTTATTAACTCTGAACTCTGAAAGTGCTGGTGCACCACGAAGGATCAACATAGATAATTTCATCCGGGGTTAGGGATTGAACGATATTTTAGGCGGGCATTATAGTCTATGTAGCACCGAGTTTTAACTCCAAATTGCGCTTTTCAGAAAATTAACTTTTTATTTATATAAACAGCAGCAAAATTACCAATAAAAGCTAAACGCTAAGTGACGCCATAGTGAAGTTTTGGTATAACGGGGTATGAGCTTTATGGGGCGGTTAATGTTGAAAGAAAAGCTAATAATTATCATCACTTTAGTTATATTGTTGTGTGCGTGTAATATGCAGGAGCAACAAACTCAACTTGCCCAAATTAAAGCACAAAACAAAATACGTGTAGGTACCCTTGCCAGTGCCAGCAATTACTACCAAGCCGTGCAAGGCGAGCAAGGTTTTGAATACGAGCTATCTCAAGCTTTTGCCGACTACCTAGGTGTTGAACTAGAAATAGTGCCGTTTTTTAATTTATCCGATATGTTTGAGCGCCTTGAAAGTGGTGATTTAGACTTAATAGCCTCAGGACTTACCTACAACAAAGTGCGTGCACAGCAATACCGCTATGGCCCCACTTACAGAACAATTAGCCAAAAGTTGGTTTATAAACAAGGTCGAGTTCGCCCACGTGAATTTGACGACCTTGATGGAAACTTTACCGTTATAGCCAAAAGTAGCCACTCTTTAACCTTACAAAAAATAAAAAAGAGTAACCCAGATTTAACCTGGCAAGAAACCGAAGAACTCGATGAAGAGGAGCTTTTACAAGCCGTTATCGATGGCGAAATAGATTACACCCTCGCCGACTCACACACGCTTTCGCTGTTTCGACGTTACCACCCAAATTTAAGTATTGGCTTTTCAGTTACCCGAAATGACCCCATAGCTTGGATCCTTAATAAATCAAAAGATGATTCGCTTTATGCACTGCTAGTGCCCTTTTTTGGTGACGTAAAACAAAGTAACCAGCTGTATGTGCTCGAAGAAAAGTACTTTGGGCACGTACGCCAGTTTAACTACGTTAATACGCTTGCATACATAGAAGCTATAAAAGAAACACTCCCCACTTACAGGCCTTGGTTTGAGCAATATGCAGGTAGCCTTGACTGGCGCTTACTTGCTGCGCTTAGCTACCAAGAATCTATGTGGAACCCTCGCGCTAAATCGCCTACAGGTGTAAGAGGCATTATGATGCTGACACGCAGTACCGCTAAACAAGTGGGCGTAACAAATAGGTTAGAGCCAGAGCAAAACATCCGTGGCGGAGCTAAATACTTAGCTAAGCTCGTTAAACGCATCCCCGATAGAATCCCGCAGCCCGATAGAACTTGGCTTGCACTGGCAGCCTATAATGTAGGTTGGGGGCACGTTAACGACGCGCGCATTATTACCGAACAACAAGGGGCGAGCCCTGATAAATGGGCCGATGTTAAAAAGCGATTACCACTTTTAATCAAAAAACGTTATTACCGTAAAACCCGTTACGGCTATGCGCGTGGCGATGTTGCGGTAAAATATGTTGATAACATTCGCAGGTATTACGATGCACTTGTATGGCTTGATGAAAATAATGCCCTAGAGCCAGAACCTGAATCAGAACCTGAAGCACCTGAAGTTGAAAAAGCAGCTCAACCAAGCAAAGAGCGTATAAACAACGATAAAACCGAACCTACCCCTTCGCTTTCACCTGAAGAAAAAAGTAAGCAAGGTGAAAATAACACGCAGCAGTCTCAGTAAAGCGTTTATATTTACGTTTTTAAATGGGCTATTCAGGCCTGTGAAGCATTAAAATGTGGGCATTAAACGATTCTTTCCTCGTTTTAACAGGCGCTAATTTCCCCTTCAGGCCTAACCACTCTAGTAACTAAATTAAAAATCTGTTTACTTGTCATGAAATGATCACTAATGTGTGTTTATAGTATATTTACCTGATTTTTAATATATATCTTGTGCCTTTCTCACTCTCACGCATTAGGAGAACACATGCTAAAACGTAGACGCACGCAAAAACTAAAACGCAATATTATTCATTCAACAGCCACCAGACGTCGTATTATGCTACGTAACTTACATAAAAAAATTATTTGGCGTCGTCGCATGTTTGCGATGCAGCAAATGATAGAAGTAGATTCAGATAAGGCTAACTAGTCACTAATTTGACGAGCTGCTTTTTTAGCCGCTTTAATTTGTTCTCGGCGTTGTTTAAAAAACGCCGAAATAGTACTACCACAGGTTTGACCAAGCACCCCACCTAACACCTCTACCTGATGGTTCAGCCTCGGCTCTTGCAATAAGTTCATAATCGACCCAGCCGAGCCTGTTTTAGCATCAGGCGCACCGTACACGAGGCGCTTTATTCTGCTATGCACTAACAGCCCGGCACACATAGAGCATGGCTCTAACGTAACGTACAAAGTGCAATCAATTAAACGGTAATTATTTAAAGCTCTCCCTCCTTCACGCACTGCAATCATTTCGGCGTGCGCAGAGGGGTCGTTATCAGTAATTGAACGATTATAACCCGCTGCAATAAGCGTGTTATCTTTAACAAGGACAGCTCCTACCGGAATTTCGCCCAATTGCTGCGCCTTATTGGCATAAACTAATGCCTGCTCCATCCAATACTCATCGCTTTTAAGATCGTTCATAGTGCTTACTTTAAATAAATTTTCTTTCGGTATTATATCAACTTGCCTGTTTAAAATGCGTAATTGATTAAATTATTGCAAAAATAAAACAAAATAATGTGGTTTATCGTGGCTCATAGAGTGTGATTTACGCTATAATCTCACGCTTTTTTTATTTAGCTCACAACACAGGTAGCAAATGAAATTTCCTGGACGCCGCAGACATAAACATTATTTTCCAGTGGAAGCTAAAGATCCACTTACTAATCAGCTAAACGCAACTGAGCGATTACAACGTAGCTACATTACGGGTATCGATCAGATCGTTGTTGATATTGAGGCCAAAGTCGATCAGGCTTTTTTAGACGAGTTTCAACTTCGCCGAGGAATGTCGCAAGTTATTGATAGCGATATTACTAACGCACTTTACGACCGTTTAAAACTAAACGACATGGTTGATTACGAATTTGCCGGTGGCACCATTGGTAACACAATGCATAACTACTCTGTACTAGCAGATGACCGTTCAGTATTGCTCGGTGTTATGAGTGAAAACATAAAAATTGGCAGCTATGCCTACCGCTTTTTATGTAACACATCAAGCCGCGTTGATTTAGACTATTTACAACCTGTAGATGGCCCTATTGGCCGTTGTTTTACCTTAATTGATGAAACAGGCGAGCGTACATTCGCAATTAGCGCCGGTTTAATGAATCACTTAAAGCCTGAGTCTATCGATAAACACTTAATTGAGCAGTCATCAGCACTTGTGATCAGCGCCTACCTAATGCGTACACAGGGTGATGAAACAATGACTGAAGCAACCATGCAAGCAGTTAAATACGCTAACGATGCAGGTGTACCGGTAGTTTTAACACTCGGCACTAAGTTTTTAATTGAGCAAGATCCAACTTGGTGGGCTAACTTTGTAAACGAGCATGTCGATATACTTGCCATGAACGAAGAAGAAGGGCTAGCAATTACTGGCTTTGAAGACCCGTTATTAGCCGCAGACAAAGCACTTGACTGGGTAGACTTAGTTATTTGTACCGCTGGCGAAAAAGGCTTATTTATGGCAGGTTACGTTGATGAGAGCTTTAAACGTGCAACCGAGTACCCACTATTACCAGGTGCCATTGCCGATTTTAATCGCTATGAGTTTTCTCGTGCAATGAAAAAATCCGATTGCGAAAACCCGATAAAAGCGTATAGCCATACGGCACCATTCATGGGTGGGCCTGATTCAATCAAAAACACCAATGGTGCTGGCGATTGTGCGTTGGCTGCCGTGTTACACGATTTATCAGCAAACGTTTACCATAAGTTAAATGTTGCTAACTCAGCAAAACACGAACAAAAGGCCATTACCTACTCTTCTCTTGCACAAATTAGTAAGTACGCTAACCGTGCAAGTTACGAGGTATTAGTGCAGCACTCTCCACGTTTATCACGTGGGTTGCCAGAGCGCGAAGACTGCCTAGAGCAAGTGTACTGGGATCAATAAATAGGGAGCTGTGCGTGCTCCATATTGCGGTATTTTAGAAAATCGAAATATCGAGCTTTTTAGATAGCAGCTCTAATGCTGCTATCCCCGCCACCGAGTTACCAAATTCATTAAGCCCTGGTGAATATACTGCCACTGTAAACTTACCCGGTAATACCGCTAATATAGTGCCAGACACACCCGATTTACCCGGCATTCCCACTCTGTAGCCAAAGTCTCCTGCCGCATCATATAAGCCGCTGGTGAATAAAATCGAATTTAATTGTTTATTCTGGCGACTACTCAAAACGCGCTTACCCGAGCTGTAATCAACCCCTTTATTCGCTAAAAAGTTATACGCTCTAGCTAACTCAATACAGTTAAGCTCAATCGCACAAAAATTGAAGTAAGACCAAAGTACATCATCGACGTCATTCTCAAAATTACCAAACGACTTCATTAAATGCGCCATTGCTGCATTTCTATGCCTAAACTCATACTCAGAATTGGCCACTTTTTTATCAATCACTATTGCACTATTACCTGCAAGTAACCTAAACGTTTCAAGCATTGAGTGGCGAGGTGCGGATAATCGACTGTACAAAGCATCGCACGTCACAATCGCGCCAGCATTAATGAAAGGATTACGTGGCACGCCTTTTTCGAACTCTAACTGCGTAAGAGAATTAAACGCGGTTCCTGACGGCTCTTTGCCTACCCGATGCCATAGCTCGTCGCCATAGCGCTGTAGCGCCATTGTAAGCGTCATTACTTTAGAAACTGACTGAATAGTAAAACGTTTTGAGCAATCACCCGCACAAATGGTTTCGCCATCAGTGGTATAAATAGCAATAGAAAACTGCTCGCTAGAAACCTCAGCAAGTGCAGGTATATAATCCGCAACTTTACCTTGTGATAACAAAGGGCGCACTTCGTGTGCTATTTCATCTAGTACAGTTTGGTAGTCAGCAGTGGGCAATTGACACCTCTATTTTGGCATTTATAAAAATTTGATTTTAACACGCACAACTTCTGCACGCCTAGCTATGTTACATGAATAAAATAGCAGATAAGCATGAACTTAATGTTTATTTTCAAAGTGATATTTTCTATATCAAAGCAATACTAATCCGCAATAAGCCTTAATCATTTTGCGGGGCTATAAAAACTGATTACACTGAGCACGATGTGCGCCTTGACTTTGCCTATAATGGCTTAGCTTTCTATAAGGATATGAATGTTATGGCTCAAAGGATTTACAAGGGCGGGCATTACAAAGACTGAGTTAGCATGAGATCTTGGCTTTTTATTAAACTCCAGACAGCAAAAAACCCGTTACATCGCTGTAACGGGTTTCTTTAATTTGAATCCTGGTAATGTCGTAGTGCCCACAGCGGTGGAGAGTCAAATAGCAAATGGAATATTATCATTGCGTCGGGAGTCGCTACGCTCGCCCGACCTACATTCTAGAAGTAGATTAGTGTGTATTAATTGTACGTATTTAACTTTTCTTCAGACGTAAAAAAGCCCGGCTCTTTCGAGTCGGGCTTTCTCGTATTTGAATCCTGGCAATGTCCTACTTTCACAT
>NZ_DJHW01000016.1:0-5169 GCF_002433295.1 Pseudoalteromonas sp. UBA6610
ACCGCCTAATCCACCTAGTAAAATAGCTATCGACGATAGATTAGCAAACCCACATAACGCAAATGTTACAATTGCTTGAGTGTGCGCACTTAACGTATCGCGATAATTTATAAAGTCTAAGTAAGCAACAAACTCATTTACTACTAACTTTTGACCAATAAAACTACCTGCTATGATTGCCTCATCCCACGGTACTCCAAGTAACCATGCAACAGGGGCAAATACATAACCTAAAATTTCTTGTAGCGTTAAAGTAGGGTAATCAAACCACCCACCAATACCGCCTAGTAAACCGTTTAATAATGCTATTAATGCTACGAAAGCTAATAGCATTGCGCCCACATTTAGCGCTAAATGCATGCCGTTAGCTGCGCCTGATGCTGCTGCATCAATAACATTAACTGGCTTGTCTTCATCGGTGTCCAAATCAGCAAGCGTATCTTTAGGTGTTTCGGTCTCTGGCACAATCATTTTGGCCATTAAAAACCCACCTGGTGCAGCCATAAAGCTGGCGGCAATTAAATACTTAAGCTCTACACCAATAATTACGTAACCTGCCATTACAGAGCCTGCTACCGTGGCTAAGCCACCTACCATTACTGCAAACAACTCAGACTTAGTCATGGTTGCTATAAACGGCTTAACAATTAAGGGTGCTTCAGTTTGGCCTACAAATATATTAGCCGTTGCTGAAAGCGATTCTGTGCGCGAGGTTTTCAATAGTTTTTGTAAACCGCCGCCCAGAATTTTAATTATCCAATCCATAATGCCAATGTGATAAAGCACAGCAACAAGTGCTGAGAAAAACACAATGACCGGTAAAACTTGAATAGCAAAAATAAAACCGAGTGTATCTTGCGAAGCAAGTGGGCCAAATAAAAACCCAATCCCGTCGTTTGCAAAGCTAATTACCGAAGAGACGGCACTAGACATACTTGCTAACACATTTTTACCTGCTTCAAAAAACAGTACAAACCCACCAATAACTACTTGCATAGCAAAGGCTATCGCTACGGTGCGTAAGTTTATTGCTTTACGATTAGTCGAAGCCGCAAAAGCAATACTTAGTAGTACAAACATGCCTACTAAGCTCATAAATGTTGTCATACAGATGTTTCCCGTTATTATTCTTGTAGTAAATACTTAATTTTACTTTTAATAATATCAATCGCAACGCGGTTCATTCCGCCTCGAGTCACAACCAAATCAGCGTTATGCTTTGAAGGCTCAATAAATTGATAAAACATCGGTCTAACAGTTGCTTGATATTGCTCAACAACAGATTGTAATGTTCTGCCTCTTTTTTCCATGTCTCGTTGCATACGACGCATTAAGCAAATATCAAGGGGTGTATCTATAAATACCTTAATATCAAATTCTTTATTAAGTGCTTTATCACTTAATAATAAAATACCTTCTACTATTAAAATTTTAGCTGCAGCAACGCGACGAGTTTCATCGCTTCGTGTGTGTTGTGCATAATCATAAGTAGGTACTTCGACAGAGTTACCACTACGAAGTTGAGTTAAATGTTCAAGCATTAACTCATGTTCAAATGCATCAGGATGGTCGTAGTTAGTTTGCGTACGGTGTTCCATAGGCAAATGCGACTGATCCTTGTAATAAGCATCTTCTTCAATAATGGCGATAGCGCCTGGTTCAAGCTCATTAACCAACTCATTGTAAATAGTTTGGCTAAAAAGAGATTTGCCCGACGCTGATGCGCCAGCAATAGCTATAATAGTTCGTGTCACTAAAGTTCTCACCCACACAGAAAGGAAAAGTTGTTTGGTTGATCACAATAGCAAAAAAGACACGAATAATCTCTTTTGCTTTGCTTAAGAACGCAAATTTATAATGTTTAGCTTTTATGAAACAGGACTTATGTCCTGTACGGAAAATTCGATCAGCGGATAAAGTAACCACCTAGAAGCAAAGTGAGGTCAACATGGCAAGAGCAATCATCTTAATGGCAGACAGCCTAGGTATAGGCGCAGCACCCGATGCAGACAAATTTGGTGATGTTGGAGCAAATACACTCGCCCACTTATTAAAAGCATACCACGACGAAACGGGTAAAGCGTTATCGTTACCTAATTTATCTAAATTAGGTTTAATCGATGCCTGTGAGGCAGCGGGCGGTGAAACGTGTTTAGTTTCTGAGCGTCAAGCATCGCAAGGTGCATGGGGTTATGCAAAAGAGCTTTCAAGCGGTAAAGATACGCCATCAGGGCACTGGGAAATGGCCGGCGTACCTGTGTTATTTGATTGGGGCTACTTCCCTAAAACACAGCCGAGTTTTCCACAAGAATTTGTAGACGAATTTATAGCCGCTACCGGTATACCTGGCATTTTAGGCAACTGCCATGCATCAGGCACTACCATATTAGAGCAGCTAGGCGAAGAGCATGTAAAATCAGGCAAACCAATTTGTTACACCTCTGCAGATAGCGTGTTTCAAATTGCCGCACACGAAGAGTCTTTTGGCCTTGAGCGCCTTTACGAAGTGTGTGAAATTGCCCGCGAATTACTTGATAAACTAAATATAGGCCGTGTTATTGCTAGGCCATTTTTAGGCACAAGCAACGCAGATTTTGCCCGTACTGGTAATCGTCGCGATTATTCAGTATTGCCGCCAGCACCGACCCTATTAGATGTACTATCTAAACACGGCGGTGAAGTAATAAGCATTGGTAAAATTGCAGATATATATGCACACCAAGGCATTACCCAAAAACACAAAGCCCCAGGGCTGATGAATTTGCTTGAAAAAAGCAGCGAAGTATTAGCAAGTGCGCCAGATAACAGCTTAATTTTTACTAATTTAGTAGATTTTGACGAAAAGTTTGGCCACCGTCGCAACCCAGTTGGTTATGCAAAAGCGTTAAAAGAATTTGACGATTACTTACCAACTATACTAAACCAATTAAATGCAGATGACGTGTTAATGATCACTGCAGATCACGGCTGTGACCCAACCTTTCCAGGTTCAGAGCACACCCGCGAATATGTACCAGTTATAGCTTATCAACCGGGCATGCAAAATACCCCGCTTGGCGAGCGCAATAGCTTTGCAGATATAGGCCAAACCCTTGCACAGTGGTTTAACTTACCTGCACTTGAATACGGTGACGGCTTTTTAAATAAGCTAAACGCGCCTAAATAAAAAGGAAAACAATTAATGAGTACTCCGCATATTAGTGCAAACGTTGGTGACTTCGCTGAAACAGTATTAATGCCGGGCGATCCGCTTCGTGCACAATACATTGCTGAAAACTTTTTAGATGATGCAGTACAAGTAACAGGCGTACGTAACATGTACGGCTTTACAGGCACATATAAAGGTAAACTTGTAAGTATTATGGGTTCGGGCATGGGCATACCATCTATGTCTATTTATGCGCGTGAGTTAATTGTAAGCTTTGGCGTTAAAAATATTATTCGTATTGGTACCTGTGGTGGTATTGGTACAGATATTAAAATTCGCGACGTAATTTTTGCACAAGGCGCAAGCACCGACTCAAACGTAAACCGTGCACGCGTTCGTGGTTACGATTTTTCAGCAATTGCTAACTTTGACCTACTTTTAAACGGTGTTAACGCCGCTAAAGACCTAGGCATTAAAGCAAAAGTAGGTAACGTATTTACTACCGATACCTTCTACCAAGCTGACGACACATTCTACAAAGACCTTGATAAACTAGGTGTACTAGCTGTAGATATGGAAACAGCAGGTTTATATGGTGTAGCGGCAGAGTATGGTGCTAACGCAATGGCATTATTTACCGTAAGTGACCACGTGATCACCGGTGAAGCAACACCTGCAGATGAGCGTCAAAGCACATTTAACGAAATGGTTAAAATTGCTTTAGAGTCTATTTAATAAACGCAATTTTATTAAATTAGCAAACAGTTCCTTGGTAACGTATTCACTAAGTTTTGGAGACACGCCCAAAGTGAAGTGAGACTAAACCCCCAAAGCCGCATTTTATGCGGCTTTTTTTATGCCTATAAAAAGCGCTACTTTTAAAACGCCAGCAAGCTGCACAGCACGAGCTAACCGCGTAGCTGGAGTTTACCTCGCGTGGGGTATTAATTTCATCGCGGTATAAAGCCGCAGCTATTCACCTTTTTAATCAAACCAATATTACCCAAAGTAAAAGCACTATGTTTAAAAAGTCACTACACCCAGTGTCACTCTTACTAAGTTAATGCTAGTGTATAAATTACAACCATTTATTGTTTTTGTTGTTTAACCGTTAAGCTATGGAGTTGACAATGTCTAACTGGGTAGATGCAACCGTAAAAAAAGTAACATGGTGGAGCGATACACTTTTCAGCCTGGTAGTAAACGCAAGCGTAGAGCCATTTAAAGCAGGGCAGTTTACTAAGCTCTCGATTATGGAGGGCGATAAACGAATTGCTCGGGCATACTCTTATGTAAACGCGCCTAATAACCCCGATTTAGAATTTTACCTTATCAATGTAGAGGGCGGCTTATTATCGCCTAGGTTGGCGCAATTAAAACCAGGCGACACTGTATTAATAGAGCAACGTGCCACAGGCTTTTTTACCTTAGACGAAATACCACCAAGCGAGCAGTTATGGATGCTAAGTACAGGCACTGCAATAAGGCCGTTTTTATCTATTTTGCAGCAACAAGAGGTATGGCAAAAATACACACAGATTAATTTAGTGCACGGCGTACGTTTTAATGCCGATTTAAGCTATCGAAATCTAATACACACCCTAATAAACGCACACCCTACACAACTTAACTACATTCCGGTTGTAAGCCGTGAGGGGCCACAGCAAGGCCTGAAAGGGCGTATAACTACAGCAATTCAAAACGGCGAGCTATTTAGTAAAGCCTCTAAAACCCCAAGCCCGAGTAATGCGCAATTTATGATTTGCGGTAACCCACAAATGGTAAAAGACACCACACAGTTACTTTTAGACAAAAACTTTAAACGAAATCGTCGCAGAGACCCAGGGCACATAACGGTTGAGCAGTATTGGTAAAGTGTATAACAATCATTTAATTGCTACCCGAAAACGCTCAAATTTGTTATGTTGCAGCATTAACAGCGTTATATGTTCATATTAGGAAAGTTATGAAATCGTTATCTATTATTTTTGCCTCGCTTATTGCCACTGTTGCCCTGATCA
>NZ_DJHW01000016.1:5561-6776 GCF_002433295.1 Pseudoalteromonas sp. UBA6610
TCAAGCTCTACTCAAGCCAGCAATTCACCAACAAAAGCAAAAGATGAAAAGTTAAACACGCTTGAGTACCAAGCCCCTGAGCTTAAAACGCCAAAAGTAGATACTACTAAACCTGACGACTCAAAAGTACTGGGTAGCGAAACCCCCAAACCGGTAGAAAAACCAAAAAATAAAGTAGAAAAAGCAGCAGCTGTGGCCGAGGCAGAAAAAGCGGTAACCCAAGCCAAAGAGGCATTAACCGCTAAGCAGCAAGCTAAAGCTAAACAATCTCGCGAGTCGCTTGCTGTTGTAGAGCAATTAGTAGAAGCCTATAACGCACGTAATATTGAACAATTTATTCGTATGTACGATGAAGATGTAGAGTTTTATATTTTTCCTAATGAGCTATTATTTAAAGGAAAAGAAAAACTAATAGCCCGTTATGGCTTAATGTTTAAAAAATTAAAATGCATTAATAGCTCGCCAATAAAGCGTATTGTGCACGGCGATATAGTAATAGACCACGAGCTATCAGAAACCTGTTCAACAGACGAAAACGTGGTAGATAAACGCTCTGAGTTAGTATCGAGCTACCAAATAAAAGACGGAAAAATAATCCGCGTATTATTTTTTAGATAATTATAAAAGGCATACTATGCAGTTAGCAGACGACAAAAAAATTCGCTTAATGTATCGCGTTGAGCCAGGGTGTTTAGGGCCGCAGGGCGCAGATCACATAGAAGACTTTTGTCGTTATGCTAATAAGCATATTAAATCACCTTATTACGGGCAATTTTTGTTTTTACCACGTTTTGACAAACAAAAAGATGAGCGTCAATACAGCGTAAAAAACCGCAACCTATCGCGAGTGCAAGCCAAGGCCTATTTAAACCATTTTGAAATTGATATAGATACCTTCGAAGAGCAACTCGACGAACTCCTCACCAAAGCCATCGATTTATACTTTAAACGATAATTATAAACGCCTGAATATAAGTTTTACCCTGTAGCTAATTTTGCCTGTAGACGCCTAGTTTGCTCAGGGGGATGCGTATTTTCTCATTAATTGCCCACAGAGGGTATTTTGCGCTACACAGAGAAAATAGGCATTGGTGAGTTACTTCTTTGTGGTGAGATAATCACTTTTAAGACGTGTCTACAGAATAGGGTTTATCGTGTAGCAGCGAGTTTACCTCGCGTTTTATATTAAACTTTTTCGCGGCATAAAGCCGCTGC
>NZ_DJHW01000016.1:7099-7246 GCF_002433295.1 Pseudoalteromonas sp. UBA6610
TAAAGCCGCTGCTACTCATTAATTGCACCACAGAGGCGCTTCGCGCTACACAGAGAAAGCACAGGTATTGGTGATTTATTTCTCCAGTTTTTCTCCTGCTCTCCTCCTTCACTTCTCGGTGGTGACATAATCACTTTTAAACGAAAG
>NZ_DJHW01000016.1:7609-13691 GCF_002433295.1 Pseudoalteromonas sp. UBA6610
CGTTTTATATTGAATTTTTTCGCGACATAAAGCCGCTGCTACTCATTAATTTCACCACAGAGGACACAGAGACACAGAGGACACAGAGGAAACAATGGGGGTTGGTGAGTAATTTCTCCTGCACTCCTCCTTCACTTCTCGGTGGAGACATAATCACTTTTAAACGAAAGCATGAGCTAACCACGTAGCAGCGAGTTTACCTCGCGTTTTATATTGAATTTTTTCGCGGCATAAAGCCGCTGCTACTCATTAATTTCACCACAGAGGGCACAGAGGACACAGAGGAAACAATGGGGGTTGGTGAGTAATTTCTCCTGTTCTCCTCCTTCACTTCTCGGTGGTGACATAATCACTTTTAAACAGAAGCATGAGCTAACTACGTAGCAGCGAGTTTACCTCGCGTTTTATATTGAATTTTTTCGCGGCATATAGCCGCTGCTACTGCTATTGTGTGCTTCGCACTTTACGCCAATAACGCGCTTACAAAACTCTAGCTACCCGCTACTATGGTATTAAAGCTGTCGTTGTCGTGTAGGCTGGCAAATGCACTTTCGTGTAGTAGCTCATTACGTAAGTTTGGCGAGTATTCAAGGGCCATTTTTATATCGGCTAATGCATCGGCATGTTTGTGTGTAAGTGCATACGCACACGCACGCTGCCAGTATGCATAGCCGTAGTCGCTATCTATATCAATGGCTTGGTTACATAACTCAATGGCTTTGGCGGTTTCGTTTAGCTCTAATAATGCATCGGCTTTATAGGCAATGGCTTCTACATCTTCTGGCTTACGTTTTAAAATTTCGTCAAATATTTCAATTTTGTTTGCAAAGTCGCTTTCTAGGTTTGCGCGCATCCATAACGAGTGCACCTCGTTAGTGACCGATATACGCTCTTGGTTACTGAGTATTTCTTCTGAGCGTACACGCAGTTTTTCTTCAAGAATTTTTAAGCGATCTTCGTACTCGTCAGTGATCACACTGACACGCGTATTTACTATGTCTTCTACTTTATTTTTAACATCGCGCAGCGAGTTCCAGCCCACTAAAACCAAAATAGAGGCCGTAGCAGTAATAATAAAAAACACGTTATTAATAGTGTCGGTGGTGTAAATAAGCGCTCTGTCGGCGGTATCTAACTGGGCGTGTGTAACTTGTTTTGTTACATCTTCGCGTAATTGTTGTTGGTCTTGGCGAACGGCTTTTAACTCATCAAGAATATAGCGTTCTAAAAGCGGTTTATACATGGGCTCATTTAATTGCGCTAACGCTTGTTGCTGTTGCTCTTCTGTTGGTGCAGCAGATTCTTGGGCATTAACAGTATTTAAAAGCGAAACAAAACAAACAAATAGAATAGTTATATAAAAACGCATGGGTACGCCTAGTTAATTATTAGTGACTAATCGCACTTTAACATGCAAGGCTTATTGGCACTAGGGCGTGTTGGCTTTGAACATTAAACAACTTAACAAAATCATACAACTGTTCACACAGCCCCAAAGGATTCTAAATTTTAGGCAAAAAAAAGCCAGCCCAATGTGGGCTGGCAAAACTGCTTAAAACAACAATAAATTGTCGCAGGGAAATAACAGGAGTGAGTGGTCATAATAATCAAGTTAATCTGAACATTTACTTAATTATTCAAAATAGATTTCAATAAGTTATGAAGTAAAGGTGCATTGGGCTTAGTAATGCACCTTTATAAACAACTTTAATTTCATGGTGAAGGGGGGTATTCCAATGTGCGCTTAATTAAAAGCCACTTTCAAACCCTTCACATACCATTACGCGTTATCTATTTAATCCGATCACACTAATTGTGGTGTTTAAACTGTATTCATTAAACCAATGGTTTCAATCGATTTAATTCAAGTTAATACGCTGGCGAATGTAATATTAGGTGTCTATATTGTTTGAGCAGTAAATAAAAATTATGCACAAAATTAATAAACCTTAGCGTGCTACTTTAAATGTAAGCGCTGGGGCTTGAGTAAAATAGTTAAACTCTTCATTTAAAGTAAGGAGCTGAAAATGAGCAGCACTAAATCGGGTCAATGTCCCGTAATGCACGGTAGTAACTCAGTTATTTCTAAAGTAAACACAGATTGGTGGCCAAATACTCTAAATTTAGACATTCTTCATCAGCACGATACAAAATCAAACCCCTACGGCACAGACTTTGACTACGCCGAAGCATTCAAATCTCTCGATTTAGACGCAGTAAAAGCCGACCTAAAAACCTTTATGACCGATAGCCAAGATTGGTGGCCAGCCGATTGGGGTCATTACGGCGGCTTAATGATCCGCATGGCATGGCACTCTGCGGGTACGTACCGATTATCAGACGGCCGTGGTGGCGCAAGCACCGGCAACCAGCGTTTTTCGCCGCTAAATTCGTGGCCAGACAACGCAAGCTTAGATAAAGCGCGCCGTCTATTGTGGCCAATCAAGAAAAAATACGGTAACAAATTATCGTGGGCCGACCTATTTATTTTAGCCGGTAACATGGCATACGAATCAATGGGCTTAAAAATTTATGGCTTTGCAGGCGGCCGTGAAGACATTTGGCATCCAGAAAAAGACATTTACTGGGGCGCAGAAAAAGAATGGCTAGCACCGAGTGATGAGCGTTACGACAACGTAGAAAAACCCGACACCATGGAAAACCCATTAGCTGCGGTACAAATGGGCTTAATTTACGTAAACCCAGAAGGCGTTAATGGGATACCCGATCCGCAAAAAACCGCGCAGCACGTACGTGAAACATTTGCTCGCATGGCAATGAACGACGAAGAAACCGCAGCGCTTACTGTAGGCGGCCACACGGTAGGTAAAACCCACGGTAACGGTAAAGCTGAGCACTTAGGCCCAGAGCCAGAAGCGGCCGACGTACACGAGCAAGGCCTAGGCTGGAACAGCACTAAAGAAGGCGGCTTTGGTCGCAATACCGTAACGTCGGGCCTAGAAGGCGCGTGGACTACCCACCCAACAAAATGGGATAACGGCTACTGCCACTTACTATTAAATTACGAGTGGGAACTAACTAAAAGCCCAGCAGGCGCGCACCAATGGGAGCCTGTAAATATTAAAGAAGAAGACAAGCCGGTAGATGTAGAAGACCCATCAATTCGTTTAAACCCAATGATGACCGACGCCGATATGGCCATGAAGGTAGACCCAATCTACCGTAAAATTATTGAACGCTTTAACAACGACTTTGAGTATTTTTCTGATGTGTTTGCCCGCGCGTGGTTTAAACTTACGCACCGCGACTTAGGTCCTAAAGCGTGTTACTTAGGTAAAGATGTACCAAGCGAAGACCTAATTTGGCAAGACCCAATTCCAGCGGTTGACTACACCCTATCTGATGACGAAATCAGCGAGCTAAAAGCACAAATTCTTGATTGTGGCGTAAGCGCAACTGATTTAATTACTACAGCGTGGGATAGCGCACGTACGTACCGTGGCTCAGACCGCCGTGGTGGTGCAAATGGCGCGCGTATTCGCTTAGCTCCGCAAAAAGATTGGCAAGGTAATGAGCCAGAGCGCCTAGCAAGCGTACTTAGCGCCCTTGAAAAATTTAAAGCTGGCTTAGCTAAGCCTATCAGTATTGCAGATTTAATCGTATTAGGTGGCACAGCAGCTGTAGAGCAAGCTGCAAAACAAGCTGGTGTTGATGTAACAGTACCGTTTGCGCCAGGGCGCGGCGATGCAACCGACGAAATGACCGATGCCGAGTCGTTCGAACCGTTAGAGCCAGTACACGACGGCTTTAGAAACTACCTTAAAGGCGACTTTAGCGTCTCGCCAGAAGAGCTACTTTTAGAGCGTAGCCAGTTAATGGGCCTAACAGCACCAGAAATGACCGTACTGTTTGGCGGAATGCGCGTGTTAAGCACAAACTACGCAGGCAGCAAACACGGCGTATTTACCGATAACGTAGGTGCGCTTTCTACCGACTTTTTTGTAAACTTAACCGACATGGCCAATAACTGGAAACCGTCTGAGCCAGGTGTTTACAACATTGTTGAACGTAAAACAGGCACCATAAAATGGACCGCAACACGTATAGATTTAGTGTTTGGTTCAAACTCTATATTACGTGCACTAAGCGAATTTTACGCACAAGACGACAACAATGAACGTTTTGTACATGACTTCGTAAATGCATGGGTAAAAGTAATGAACGCCGACAGATTTGATCTTAAATAAATCAAAATTATAGGCACGAAGGGGAGCAACATAGCTCCCTTTTTTATTGTCTAAATTTTAGTTCGTGGCCTGTAGGCACAGAGCTTAGCTTCGGCGTTAGTTTGTCTTGTAGACGTAGAGCTTGCTCACGTTAGAAGCGTAGCTTCTCATGGTTTTAGCAAAGGGGCTTACACTTAGGTAAAAGCGCTGCTTTTAAACGCCAGCAAGCTGTGCGTCTACAGAGTAAGGTTTAGCTCCGGCGTTAATTTGACTTGTAGACGTTGAGCTTGCTCACGTTAGAAGCGTAGCTTCTCATGGCTTTGGCAAAGGGGTTTACACTTAGGTAAAAGCGCTGCTTTTAAAACGCCAGCAAGCTGCGCGTCTACAGACTAGGGCTAAGCTCCGGCGTTGGTACACGATGCTTGTTCACGAAAAATAAAAATAATACCCTCAACCCCCGCCGTTCAAATATATACAATCCCAAAAAGGGTATTGTTCAATCTTTTGCACAATCCCAGCTCTTAATGGGTTTGCAACAATATAACGAGCCTGAATTATTAAATCTCTTTCATTGCGGATTTGATGATCAAAATAATTTTGTTGCCAAATTGGACCTTTATCACCACTAAGCGCATTAATCTTCACGGTTGTTAAGCTTTTAAACTGCCTAACTACCTCAGATAGTGAGAGCGCCTTAACTTGAAAAAGCCAATGAAGGTGATCTGACATTACGGTATAGCAAATAGTATTAACATTTTTTTGCATATAAAAGATCGCGCGAGCGGCCATACAGGCATTCTCAAAGTTTTCAAATAAATCGGCTCTTTGCACGCAGCATATGGTGACTGAATAATATTTATTTGCAGACGAGCAGCGACCTTTTAATAGTTTTGTTGAAGAAACCATGAGAGCCATTTCTTAATATATTTTAATAAATATAGGAAAACCTGTTTATTACACAAGGGAAGTTTTTAAAACAGTAGTTAATCTGACTTGTAGACGTTGAGCTTGCTCACGTTAGAAGCGTAGCTTCTCATGGCTTTAGCGAAGGTTGTTACACTTAGGTAAAAGCGTTGCTTTTAAGACGCCAGCAAGCTGTGCGTCTACAGGATTGGGCTTAGCTCCGGCGTTAGTTTGACTTGTAGTCGTTGAGCTTGCTCACGTTAGAAACGTAGCTTCTCATGGCTTTGGAAAAGGTGGTTACACTTAGGTAAAAGCGTTGCTTTTAAAACGCCAGCAAGCTGTGCGTCTACAGAGCAGGGTTTAGCTTATTATGGCTAAAACAATGCGCACCCACCTATTTAAACACCCACAAAAAAAGGCGCTAAACAGCACCTTTTTAAAATGATTTAGGCTTTATTTTTAGTTTTTGAAACCTAAAAGCTTAAACCTAAAAACTTATACCTAAAACAGACGCGATATAAAATCGCTGCTACAACTTAAGCGATTTTTTTCTCTTCGATGCTAGCTAGGTATTCGTCAAACGTACCCTGAAAATCAATGACCTGCTTGTCTTTAATATCAATAATACGTGTTGCTAAAGATGATACAAACTCGCGGTCGTGGCTTACAAAAATAAGCGTACCCGCAAAGTCTTTAAGTGCATTGTTTAGCGCTTCAATGGCTTCCATATCCATGTGGTTGGTTGGCTCGTCCATTACAAGTACATTTACGTCTTGCATCATTAGCTTACCAAACAACAAACGGTTTTTTTCACCACCTGAACAGTTACGCGCTTTTTTGTTTGAATCGTCGGCGGTAAACAACAAACGGCCTAACATGCCGCGTACCATTAAATCGTTATGCTTGGCTGTACGCCATTGCGACATCCAATCAAATAACGTTAAATCGTTATCAAAATCTTTTGTGCTGTCTTGCGGGCAGTAACCAAAGCT
>NZ_DJHW01000003.1:0-11713 GCF_002433295.1 Pseudoalteromonas sp. UBA6610
TTTCTGTTAATATTATCCTTTACATGTGGTGTTGCTTCGGATTACAATACCGCACCATTTTTGAACCACTTGATCAATGTTTGATCAACTTGAGCAACGCTCATAATTTAGGTAGGTGAATTTTTAATGCCAGTAATTAAAGTAAGAGAGAACGAACCGTTTGACGTAGCACTTCGTCGCTTCAAGCGTTCATGTGAAAAAGCAGGTATCCTTTCAGAAGTTCGTCGTCGCGAGCACTATGAAAAGCCAACAGCTGAGCGTAAGCGTAAAAAAGCTGCAGCGGTTAAGCGTCACATGAAGAAGCTTTCTCGCGATAACGCACGTCGCGTTAAATTATACTAATAGTATTAGGTCTTGTATAAATGAGCCTTTTAATAACGCTAAAAGATGCGCAAAAAGATGCGATGAGAGCGAAAGACAAACAACGTCTTAACCCTATTCGCATGGTGCTTGCCGCAATCAAGCAACGTGAGATTGACGAGCAAATAACACTAGACGACGCAGGTATTACCTCCGTTATAGTGAAGCTTGTTAAACAACGTCGTGATTCTTACACTCAGTACAAAGATGCTGGGCGTGAAGATTTAGCCGAAATTGAAGCCAATGAGATCGCAGCACTAGAAACTTTTTTACCTCAACAATTGAGTGAAGAAGAAATAGTTGCCCTTATTGATGCGGCTATTGCTGATACTAATGCAGCAGGTATGCAAGACATGGGTAAAGTAATGGGCATAATCAAAAGCAAAGCCGAAGGACGTGCCGATATGGGCAAGCTTTCTGGTTTAATTAAGCAACGATTAACAGCCTAATACTCCCACATACACAAAGTATGATTAAAGCAAACCGAGCCTAGTGCTCGGTTTCTTCGTTTAAGTAGACAAACAAAACGCTTTTAAGTAATGCTCGTGCATGTAATTAAGTGATTTATTGTGTAGCTACAAAAGCACATCGAAGGCTAGGTAAAATGGGTTATTTAGGGCTATCACTTACTGCGCCTGCACTGCTCTACCTTCAACATTCTAGCTTTGCACGCTGTTAGCGTCAGGTTTAGCACCTAAAAATGATTAAGTATTATTGCCCATGGATATAATGTAGCTTTTTAGCTTACCAATAGCCCTTTTATAAATGCGCGCATTGTGTTGAAATTACACCTCACCAATTGTTAGGACTACTTACAAAACATGGCTGGAAAGATCCCACGAAATTTTATTGACGATTTACTCGCCAGAACAGATATTGTAGAGCTAATAGACTCTAAAGTTGGTCTTAAAAAAGCAGGTAAAGACTACCAAGCTTGCTGCCCTTTCCATAACGAAAAATCTCCCTCGTTTACTGTTTCTCAAGATAAACAGTTTTACCACTGCTTTGGCTGTGGTGCTAATGGCAACGCTATTTCGTTTGTTATGGAATACGACAAGCTTGAATTTGTTGATGCCATAGAAGAGCTCGCAAGCCTTTTAAATTTAGACGTACCTCGCGAGAAAGGTACTAGCTCAGCACCTGAGCGCACAGCAGCGCAAAAGCGCTCAGATTACGATTTAATGTTACACACAGCACGCTTTTACCAGCATCAATTAAAGCACCACAGTAACTCTGCTGCGGTGATTGATTATGTAAAAGGGCGTGGTTTAAGTGGCGAAACCGTTAAAAAGTTTATGATTGGTTATGCGCCGAGCGAATGGGAAGCGCTGTGCCAACAACTTGGCCGAACAAAAGAGCAAAAAGAACAGCTGGTCGAGCTTAAGCTCGCCTCAGAAAAAACACCAGGTAGGCAGTTTGATTTTTTCCGCGATCGGTTAATGTTCCCTATTCGTGATAAACGTGGCCGTGTTATCGCCTTTGGCGGACGTGTAATGCAAGCCGACCAAGGGCCAAAATACCTCAACTCACCAGAGACCCGCATTTTTCATAAAGGTTTTGAGCTATATGGCCTTTATGAGGCAAAACAAGCACATAAAAAGCTTGAACATGTACTCATTGTAGAAGGTTACATGGATGTAGTTGCACTTGCAGAGCAAGGTATTGAATATGCCGTAGCTGCGCTTGGTACCGCAACCACAAGCGAGCATATGCATACGCTATTTAGAACCACCGACAAAGTTATTTGTTGTTACGATGGCGACAGAGCGGGCCGCGACGCTGCATGGCGAGCACTAGAAAATGCCCTGCCCTACTTAAACGATGGCAAAGCATTACACTTTGTATTTTTACCTGACGGCGAAGACCCTGATTCACTGGTTCAGCAAGAAGGTAAAACACAGTTTGAGCAACGCTTAAGCCAAGCAGATGATTTTACCAAAGTGTTATTTAATAAGCTTAGCCAAGAAGTAGACCTAACACTCGACTCAGGCAAAGCTAAGCTGTTGAGTGCCGCTTTGCCGTTGATTGAAAAAATTCCGAGTGAATTTTACCAAGAAAATATTTTAGAGCAGTTAGGACGATTAATTGGCCGTACGCGTGAGCAACTAAATAGCCGCTTAAAAACACCAAAGCAACAACACGCTGTTGAGCGAAAATTTAAAATTACCCCAATGCGCCAAGCTATTGGTATTTTAATTCAGCACCCACAGTTAGCTAAAAGTGTGCCCCATTTGCCTGAATTGGCGCAAATGAACATAGCAGGCATTGGTTTGCTACTGCGTTTACAAGAGCGCGCACTGCAAAAAGACAATGCGAACACAGCGGTTTTACTCGAATCATTTAGAGATTCCGAGGATTACGAACCACTAGTAAAGCTTGCCACATGGCAGCACCAAATTAGTGATGAGCGTTTAGAGACTGTTTTTCAAAATACTTTTAAATTTATTGAAGATCAGTGTTTAAATTATCGACTAGAGACCCTATTAATAAAGGACAAGACACAGGGCTTATCAAGTGATGAAAAACTAGAATGTCATTTACTTATGACAGCGCTAAAAGCGAGTAACAGCTAGTCAGACTTGATTTAAACTGTTATACTGTGCTATTCACTGCGTCACATTATTAAAGTTAGTTAAAAGGCTAACTCTATGATGACGCCTGTTGTATCAACTTATCAGAGTGGAAGAAACAATCTCTATGGATCCAACTCCTCAGTCACAATTAAAACTTCTGATTCAAAAAGGTAAAGAGCAAGGCTATTTAACTTTTGCTGAAGTAAATGATCACCTTCCACAAGACATAATCGACTCAGATCAAGTAGAAGATATCATTAGCATGATTAATGACATGGGTATCAAGGTTAGCGAAAACGCGCCTGATGCTGATGAATTAATGATGCAAGAAACCACGACAGACGAAGACGCAGCAGAAGCTGCTGCTGCAGCCCTTGCAACTGTAGAAAAAGAAATTGGCCGTACAACTGACCCAGTGCGCATGTATATGCGTGAAATGGGTACTGTTGAACTTCTTACACGTGAAGGCGAAATTGTAATCGCTAAGCGTATTGAAGAAGGTATCAACCAGGTACAAATTTCTGTTGCCGAATACCCTGAAGCGATTACTTACCTACTTGAACAGTGGGATAAGTTTGAAGCAGAAGAAATGCGCTTAAGCGACATTATTTCAGGCTTTTTCGACCCTAACGAAGACGAAGCGCAAATCTCAGCAACTCACATTGGCTCTGAATTAAGTGAAGAACAACTTGATGAAGACGATAATGAAGATGACAAAGACAGCGATGACGATGAAGACGAAGAAGAAGTAGATACAGGCCCAGATCCAGAAGAAGCCCGTATTCACTTTGAAAACTTACGTGATTTATACGTTAAAGCTCGCGCTACCTTTGATGAAAAAGGGCGTTCGCACCCAGATTCTCAAGCCGCTATTTTTGAAATTGGCGAGCTTTTCAGAACCTTTAAATTAGTACCAAAACAGTTTGATCGCATGGTTAACAACATGCGTGAAATGATGGATAGAGTGCGTATTCAAGAACGCCTTATCATGAAACAAGCGGTACAAATTGCTAAGCTACCTAAGAAAACGTTTATTAAGCACTTTGCTAATAACGAAACTGACTCAGCGTGGCTAGACCTAGAAATAAATGCTAACGAAAAA
Source organism: Pseudoalteromonas sp. UBA6610 (assembly GCF_002433295.1). Lineage (NCBI taxonomy): Bacteria > Pseudomonadati > Pseudomonadota > Gammaproteobacteria > Alteromonadales > Pseudoalteromonadaceae > Pseudoalteromonas > Pseudoalteromonas sp. UBA6610. The sequence continues at coordinate 4,036 of NZ_DJHW01000003.1, forward strand.
CACTCAGCTAAACTTGAAGAAGTGAAGCCTGAAATTATTCGTTGCATCCAAAAGCTATGTGTAATTGAAGAAAGCACAGGCTTAAGCATTGAGCGTATTAAAGACATTAACCGTCGTATGAGCATTGGTGAAGCAAAAGCGCGCCGTGCGAAAAAAGAAATGGTTGAAGCTAACTTACGTCTTGTAATCTCAATTGCTAAAAAATACACAAACCGTGGTTTACAGTTCTTAGATTTAATCCAAGAAGGTAACATTGGCTTGATGAAAGCGGTAGATAAGTTTGAATACCGCCGTGGTTATAAGTTCTCGACTTATGCTACGTGGTGGATTCGCCAAGCGATTACCCGCTCAATTGCTGACCAAGCAAGAACAATCCGTATTCCAGTACATATGATAGAAACGATTAATAAACTTAACCGTATCTCTCGTCAAATGTTACAAGAAATGGGTCGTGAGCCAAATCCTGAAGAATTAGCAGAACGCATGATGATGCCTGAGGATAAAATCCGTAAGGTACTTAAAATTGCCAAAGAGCCAATTTCGATGGAAACACCAATCGGTGATGATGAAGATTCGCACTTAGGTGACTTTATCGAAGATACCACTATTGATTCGCCAATCGACTCGGCAACAATGGAATCTCTTCGTGGCGCAACAAACGACGTGCTAGCAGGCCTTACAGCCCGTGAAGCTAAAGTACTTCGTATGCGCTTTGGTATTGATATGAATACCGACCACACCTTAGAAGAAGTAGGTAAACAGTTTGACGTAACACGTGAGCGTATTCGTCAAATAGAAGCGAAAGCACTGCGTAAATTGCGCCACCCTTCTCGCTCTGATTTACTAAAAAGCTTTTTAGACGCTAAATAATTTAGCGCTTCATATAAACTAAAAAGGCCGCTGTAGCGGCCTTTTTTCTATTTAAAGGAAACAACCATGGCTTGGATCCAAATCCGTATCAATGCCAATGCTGCTACCGCAGATGCAGTGAGTGACTTATTAATGGAAGCAGGCAGCGCCTCTGTTACTTTTATTGACGCTAAAGACACGCCTATTTATGAGCCTAAAATTGGCACCGTAGAGTTTTGGGCCGATACCACTGTAATTGGTCTATTTGAAGCCAATCATGATATGAACGCGGTAATTGCATTACTTAAGCGTCATGATGAAATTAAAGACACACTGGTATACAAAATTGAGCAACTAGAAGATAAAGACTGGGAACGTGAGTGGATGGATAACTTTCACCCAATCCAGTTCGGCGAAAAACTGTGGATCTGCCCAAGCTGGCGCGACATTCCAGACCCAGATGCAGTTAATGTACTGCTCGACCCAGGCCTTGCGTTTGGTACGGGTACACATGCAACAACGGCATTGTGCCTTAAATGGTTAGAAAGCCAAGATTTAACCGGCAAAACGGTAGTTGATTTTGGTTGTGGATCGGGCATTTTAGGTATCGCAGCCATAAAACTTGGCGCAGAGCGCATGATAGGTATTGATATTGACCCGCAAGCACTAGAAGCAAGCTTAGATAACGCACAACGTAATGGCGTAGCCGATAAGCTTGAGGTATACCTACCAGAAAACCAACCTGAGTTTAGTGCTGATATTGTAGTAGCTAATATTTTAGCGCAGCCGCTGCGTGAGCTTCACAGTGTAATTTTGGGATTACTTAAACCGGGTGGCAAAATTGCTATGTCGGGTATATTAGAAGAGCAAGCCCAATCGGTTGCCGATATTTACGCACCGTTTATTGAGCTTGACGATATTGCACTAGAGGGTGATTGGACCCGTGTAAGCGGTACAAAAAATAGCTAACCACATACATTTATAAATTTAGAGTTTTAACTCAAAACTTGCATGTAAAGCCTGTATTTAACAGGCTTTACTATTTTTTTACAGTTAGAAAATTAGCACGCATAATTTCACAAAATTATTTTTTGTTTAAATTTCAAACAAATCGACCCACTTGTCATGCGGTTATCAAAAGTCAATACGAAAAGGGCAAAAAAAAGTCACTTTTGTTCAATTTATAGCCTTTGATTTTTCCTAAAAAAACCGTAAACTTAGCGCCCCTTGAAAAGAGGCCTATTGAATACAGTGCGTATCGGTACATACCAACTTGAGAACAATGTAATAGTCGCGCCAATGGCAGGTATTACAGACAGACCATTTAGACAGCTTTGCCGCCGCTTAGGCGCAGGCTTGGCCGTGTCTGAAATGTTATCGTCAAACCCGAAGGTTTGGAAAACTGAAAAATCGATGAACCGTATGGATCACAGCGGTGAGTCGGGTATACGCGCGGTGCAAATTGCAGGAGCTGATCCTGAGCTTATGGCGCAGGCCGCACAATTCAATGTTGCTAACGGTGCACAGATCATAGATATCAATATGGGGTGCCCAGCAAAAAAAGTGAACAAGAAACTCGCAGGCTCTGCATTATTACAGTTTCCTGAACTTGTGGAAGAGATAGTTGATGCAGTGGTTAACGCTGTTGATATCCCGGTCACACTTAAAATCCGCACAGGATGGGATCAGGACAACCGTAATGGTGTAGAGATTGCGAGAATAGCTGAGCGTCATGGTATTGCGTCACTTGCTGTACATGGGCGTACACGCGCATGTATGTACAAAGGTGAAGCAGAATATGCCACGATTAGGGATATAAAACGCTCAGTGTCGATACCTGTGGTTGCTAATGGTGATATTACATCTCCAGAAAAAGCAAAGCAGGTTTTGGACTATACGGGTGCAGATGCCATCATGATTGGCCGAGCCGCCCAAGGTCGCCCTTGGATATTTAGGGAGATAGACCACTATTTGCGAACTGGAGAACACTTACCACCACCTGCTATTTCAGAGGTGCGAAGTATTTTAATGGAGCATTTAGATAACCTCCATGCGTTTTACGGCGAGCCAATGGGAGCGCGAATCGCTCGCAAACATGTATCTTGGTATTTGCAAACCCATGACAGTGACGGTCAGTTTAGGCGAGTATTTAATGCGCTCGACAACCCACAAGCACAGGTTGACGCATTAACGCAATACTTTAAAACACTAGCAGCTAACTAAGAAAGAAAGAGATTAAATAATGTTCGAACAAAACGTGACTTCTCCATTTATCACAAACCCTCATGTTCAGTCACACGAGAAACCGCAGCCATTGCGTGATGCAGTAAAAAAAGCTGTTCACCACTATTTAAAGCAGCTTAACGGTCAAGATGTGCAAGACGTTTACGACCTTGTTCTTTCAGAGCTAGAAGCGCCATTACTTGAAGAAGTAATGACATACACACGTGGTAACCAAACTCGTGCGGCAATTTTACTAGGTATCAACCGTGGTACTTTACGTAAAAAGCTTAAAAAATACGGCATGAACTAATACCAATTATATTGAAATCGTAAGCATGCTAACGAACTAAACAAGCCCATAACGGCGTTAAAAATTTCTTATGTAGAATAACTACACTGTAAAATTTTTGCCTTGTTATAGACTTGTTTTCCTATCGTTATAACTGCTTACTAATCAAATACAATTGGTATCATGCAAAAAAGCACCTTAGGGTGCTTTTTTTATGCGCACAATTTAGTAGAGATGTTGCAAAATGCTCACGCTTATTGGCGCTTTATAAGTCGTTTTTTGAGTAGTAATCAGTTAAAATGCCCGCTTCTAAGCTAGCTCATTAACTGAGGAAATTAAACTACAATGGATACTCATCGTCCTATTCGTCGCGCACTATTAAGTGTGTCTGATAAAACCGGTATTGTTGAATTTGCCCGCGCACTAGAAGCGCAAGGTGTAGATATTTTATCAACTGGCGGTACCTGCAAACTCCTTGCTGATAACGGCATAAAAGTGACTGAAGTATCAGATCACACAGGTCATCCTGAAATCATGGATGGTCGCGTAAAAACCCTTCATCCTAAAATTCACGGCGGTATTTTAGCGCGTCGCGGACAAGATGAAAGCGTAATGGCAGATAACAACATCTCTGCTATCGATATTGTTGTAGTTAACTTATACCCCTTTGCGAATACTGTCGCTCAAGAAAACTGCAGCCTTGAAGATGCTATTGAAAACATTGATATTGGCGGACCTACCATGGTTCGTGCAGCCGCTAAAAACCACAAAGACGTAACCATCGTGGTAAACGCAAACGATTACGAGCGCGTTATTAGCGAAATGCAAAGCAACAATGGCTCAACAACGTACAAAACACGTTTTGATTTAGCCATTGCCGCGTATGAACACACAGCTCAGTACGATGGCATGATTGCTAACTACTTTGGTAAAATGGTACCTGATTACACTGAAGAGGCCGCTGAAGAGACTAAATTCCCACGCACTATCAATATGCAGTTCACTAAAAAGCAAGATATGCGTTACGGTGAAAACTCGCATCAAGATGCTGCTTTTTATGTTGAAAACAACGTAAGCGAAGCGTCTGTTGCAACAGCTACTCAGCTACAAGGTAAAGCCCTTTCGTTTAATAACATTGCAGATACCGACGCCGCACTTGAGTGTGTTAAAGAATTTGATGTACCTGCATGTGTTATTGTTAAACACGCAAACCCATGTGGCGTTTCAATTGGCGAAGATATTCTTAGTGCTTACGACCGCGCCTTTAAAACAGATCCAACCTCAGCGTTTGGTGGCATTATTGCCTTTAACCGCGAGCTTGACGCTGCAACAGCACAAGCCATTGTTGAGCGTCAATTTGTTGAAGTAATTATTGCCCCTAGCGTTTCAAGCGAAGCAGCAAAAATTGTTGAAGCTAAAAAGAACGTACGCTTATTAGCGTGTGGTCAATGGAGTGGCAAAGCAACTGGCCACGATATTAAACGCGTTAACGGCGGTGTTTTAGTACAAGACCGCGACCTAGGCATGGTTACCCAAGGTGATTTAAAAGTCGTATCTAAGCGCCAGCCTTCTGAGCAAGAACTTAAAGATTTACTATTTTGCTGGAAAGTGGCTAAGTTTGTTAAATCAAACGCGATTGTATATGCCCGCGACGGTATGACCATTGGCGTAGGCGCAGGCCAAATGAGCCGTGTTTACTCAGCTAAAATAGCGGGTATTAAAGCCGCTGATGAAAATCTAGAAGTACCTGGCTCTGTAATGGCATCAGATGCGTTTTTCCCATTCCGTGATGGTATAGACGCAGCCGCAGCCGCTGGTATTACTGCGGTTATTCAACCGGGTGGTTCAATGCGCGATGAAGAAGTCATCGCCGCCGCTGACGAAGCTGGCATGGCGATGGTATTTACCGGCATGCGCCACTTCCGCCACTAATCACACAAAGGGTTAAACACAACGTTTAGCCCTTTTTGTTTGCAATCAATTCACGTATTCTGGTTCAACACCTATTTAGAATGTTAAGGAACAAACGATGAAATTTGCACTAAAGTCACTACTTGTTGCCTCGCTTACGCTGACCTCAACAATGGCACTTAGCCATAACCATGAGTCAAGCCTTAGCCATGCAATTCAATCAAGCGAGCGTAGCGCTAAAAATAGCGCCCGCGATGAATACCGTCACCCTGAGCAAACACTGGCATTTTTTGGTTTTAAACCAACAATGACTGTGGTTGAAATTGCCCCAGGCGGTGGTTGGTACAGCGAAATTTTAGCCCCAGCACTTAAAGAGCAAGGCTTATATTACGCAGCGCATTTTCCGAGTGATTCATCGGTAGGTTACTACCAGCGCTCTTTAGCTGGCTTTAAGAAAAAAGTGGCCGAAGATGAGCGTTTTAGCAAAGTAAAAATTTCTGAGTTTGCCCCATTAACGCACACTGATATTGCCCCTGCCGGCACTGCCGACATGGTATTAACCTTTCGCAATGTACATAACTGGTACATGGGTAAAGACACTAAAGGCGCACTCAGTGCATTTAAGTCTTTTTATAAAGCGTTAAAACCCGGTGGCGTATTAGGTGTAGTTGAACATCGCTTAGATGAAAGCCGACCTGATGAGGATCAAAAATCAACCGGCTACATGAAGCAAAGTTACGTGGTCGATTTAGCTAAAAAAGCTGGATTTGAATTAGTTGCAAGCAGTGAGATTAACGCCAATCCAAAAGATACAGCCGATCACCCTAAAGGGGTGTGGACGCTACCACCTAGCTTACGCCTTGGCGAACAAGACGCTGATAAATACAAAGCTATTGGTGAAAGCGACCGTATGACGCTGAAATTTAAAAAACCGCTTTAAATAGGAATATTTCGCCATGAATGTATTAGTCATTGGCAGCGGCGGCCGCGAACACGCACTTGCGTTTAAGGCCGCTCAAAACACGAAAGTAAACACTGTATTTGTAGCACCGGGTAATGCCGGTACTGCACTTGAGCCAAAACTAGAAAACGTTGCAATTAACGTTGAAGACCTAGATGGCCTATTAAGCTTTGCACAACAAAACAATGTAGAACTTACGATTGTTGGCCCTGAAGTACCGCTTGTATTGGGCGTTGTAGATAAGTTCCGTGAACACGGTCTCGCTATTTTTGGTCCAACAGCCGGTGCAGCGCAGCTAGAAGGCTCTAAGTCGTTTACTAAAGACTTTTTAGCTCGCCATGCCATCCCAACTGCTGATTACCAAACGTTTGAACAAATTGACCCAGCCCTTGCTTATTTAAAAGAAAAAGGCGCGCCAATTGTAATAAAAGCTGACGGTCTAGCTGCTGGTAAAGGCGTTATTGTGGCAATGGATGAGCGCGAAGCTGAAGACGCTATTCGCGATATGCTTGCCGGTAATGCTTTTGGCGAGGCTGGCAGCCGCGTCGTGATCGAAGAGTTTTTAGAAGGCGAAGAAGCCTCTTTTATTGTTATGGTTGATGGTAAAAACATTTTGCCATTTGCAACAAGCCAAGATCATAAGCGTGCGTACAATGGCGATGAAGGTCCAAATACTGGCGGCATGGGCGCATACTCACCGGCACCTGTAGTAACCGACGAAATCCACCAGCGCATTATGAACGAAGTAATCGTTCCTACCGTTGAGGGTATGGCAAGCGAAGGTCATCCTTACACTGGCTTTTTATACGCAGGCTTAATGATAGATGCCCAGGGCACGCCTAAAGTAATTGAGTACAACTGTCGTTTTGGTGACCCTGAAACGCAACCAATGATGCTTCGTCTTAAATCAGACTTAGTTGAACTAGTTGAGGCGGCTAACCGCGAAGAACTTGATAAAACAACCATTGAGTTTGACCCGCGCGCAGCCGTAGGTGTTGTACTTGCCGCTAAAGGCTACCCAGGTGATTACCCTAAAGGTGATGCAATATCAGGCCTTAAAGTTAACTACCCTGCTGATGAAAAAGTATTTCATGCGGGTACTAAGCAAGATGGCGAAAACGTTGTCACCGCAGGTGGACGTGTATTATGTGCAACGGCACTCGGCAATACCGTTACCGAGGCACAGCAACGTGCATACGAGCTTGTAAAACAAATTAGCTGGGAAGGTATGGAGTACCGCACCGATATTGCTTACAGAGCGATTGCCCGAGAGCACTAGCCTGTAACTAAATTATTGGTTTAACTTAGGGCCTGTTTATCTTTCGAGGTTAAATTTGCAGCAGTGTGTTTGGTATTTAGGCAAGGCAGAGCCTATGTAGTCTGGTTATTCCCCATAAATAGGCGATAACGCAGTATAAATACCAAACACGCGCTGCACGAAGGTT